>CAZEIB010000132.1:4433-6686 GCA_964511785.1 uncultured Oscillospiraceae bacterium | reverse complement strand
ATTATTTTATTACCAATGAAGAATTAGGCGAAATAGAATTTGAGGCGATTCGTGGGGTACAGGGAATTAAAGAAGCGGAAGTTCAAGTAGGGGATTTACCAGTGCGTGTTGCAGTAGTTAGCGGTACTGCCAATGCAGCAAAGCTGCTTGATATGATTAAAGTAGGAGAAAAAGACTATCACTTTATTGAAGTAATGGCCTGCCCCGGTGGCTGTGTAACAGGAGGAGGACAACCTATTATTTCCGCCCAAGATAAAATGGTTGCTGATCCGAGGGTGTTAAGAGCTCAAGCCTTATATACCCATGATAGGGAAAAAACCTTTAGAAGAAGCCATGAAAACAAAGAAGTCCTTGAAACTTATAATGACTTTTTGGGGAAACCCAATGGCCATTTATCTCATCAATTACTTCATACTCATTATGTAGCAAGGCCTAAATATCCTAAGAACATAGTAAATGAATAATTAATAAACCGCTGTGGTACTCTTCCACGGCGGTTTTTTGTTATATTAGAACTTGGTATGTTTTATACAACGATAGGAAAAACAAAAGATTTCACTAACAAAGCCTTGAAGAAGTGAAATAAAAATGGTACATTTATTAGTAGTGCATTTGAAATATAGGAGGAAAAAGGTTTATGCAAAGTACACAAAGAAAAAAGCTTCCAGGTTGGCTGGTATTAACCATTATTGCATTGGTTGCAGCAGTATTATTGGCGGCTACAAATTTGCTTACCAAAGAGCCTATTAAGGAAAGGGCTATTCAAACCAAAATTGAAGCAAGGCAAAGGGTGTTGCCTATGGCTGAAGAATTTGAAGAAATGGAGGTGGGGGTTAGCGCTGTTGACAACGCCTTTATAGGGAAAAAAGATGGAGAAATTGTGGGCTATTTAGCCCAAAGTACTACAAATGGTTATGGCGGAGAGATTGAAACCATTGTAGGGATTAATCTTGAGGGAGATATTGTTGGGGTGTCTGTTGGAGGGAATAATTTCGCCGAAACAGCCGGCCTTGGTTCAAAGGCAAAGGATGCTGCCTTTACCAACCAGTTTTTAGAAAAGCAACCCCCAGTCGTTCTAAGGCAAGATGTTGATGCAATTAGTGGTGCTACCATTACAAGCAATGCAGTAGTTAAAGGAGCCAACCAAGCAGGAGAGTTTGTTTTAAAGGCTGCAGGGCTTGTGGGAGAAGTACCTGAAAATGTTAAGGTAGTTGGAAAAACGGCTGTAGCTACTGTACAGGGCTTTGCAGGTCCTATTGATGTTACAGTTACCCTTGATGATGAGGGGATCATTAGTGAATTTTCCGTTGGTGGAGATGCCTTTGCCGAAACAGAAGGTTTTGGCTCTAAAGCAAAGGAAGAAAGTTTCACTTCTACTTTTATAGGAAAAACCACTCCTTTAGAAGCGGGAAGTAATATTGATATTATTGCAGGAGCCACTGTTACCTCGGAAGCAGTAATAAAGGGGGCTAACGATGCTTTAACCGGTCTGTTAGGCGGTGGAAGCAGTAGTAATGTAGTGATAGAAGGCGATACAGGCACTACAAGTGTACAAGGCTTTGCAGGACCTGTTGCTGTTAAAGTAACGGTAGATGAGCAGGGGGCTGTTTCTGCTTTAGAAGTTGGAGATGAAAACTTTGCAGAAACCCCGGGATTTGGTAGTAAAGCCACAGAAGAAGAGTTTGTTACTACCTTTATTGGAAAAACTGCTCCTTTAATTGTTGGAACCAATATAGATATTATTTCTAATGCTACAGTGACTTCTCAAGCTGTTATTGACGGTGTTAATGAAGTATTGACAGCTTTTGGTCATGGTGGAGAAATAGTAAAGCAGGATGAAACTGAAACAAAAGAAGAAGAAAAAACTGAAGATAAAGTAGAAGAAAAAGCAATCGAAATTCCTGAAAACGCTTTAACTGGAGAAGTTAAAGGTTTTGCAGGGCCTGTAAAAGTATTTGTGGTTGTTGATAGTAATGATGAAATAACGAACTTAATTATTGGTGACGACAGCTTTGCAGAAACTCCCGGCATTGGCAGTAAAGCTCAAGAAGAAGACTTTACCAAACAATTTATCGGGAAGAAAGCCCCTATTGGAAAAGAAGATATTGAACTGATTTCCGGTGCCACTGTAACCAGTGAAGCCGTGGTTGAAGCTGTAAACACCGCTTTAGCAGGGGAAGAAGTAGAAGCGACCTCTGAGGAAGAAAAAGCAGAAGGCGCCTTAACAGGAGAAGCCAAAGGCTTTGCAGGGCC
>CAZEIB010000132.1:310-4333 GCA_964511785.1 uncultured Oscillospiraceae bacterium | reverse complement strand
GTGCTACTGTAACCAGTGAAGCCGTGATTGAAGCAGTAAATGCTGCCTTAGCAGGAGAAGAAGTAGAAGAGACCCCTAAGGAAGAAAAAGTTGAAGACAAAGAAGAAAATCTTCCTAAAGAGGAAGAAAAAACAGATGAAAAGCTGTCTCCTGGAGTTTTTGAATTAGAACAAACAGGGGCAAGAGACCTTGTGAAAGCAAATATCTCTTTTAATGAAGATGGAGAAATTACAGAAATTGTCGTAGAAGGAGAACGTTTTTCTGAAAAAGAAGAAAACAAAACCAAAGAACTAAATGATGCTTTCCTTGCGCAATTTATTGAAAAAAAAGCCCCTTACATTCTTGGGGAAAATATTGATACTATTTCCAGTGCTACAGTAACCTCTCAAACAGTAGTGAACCTAGCGAATCAAGCAGCTACCATGTTAGCTGCAACTGTAAAAGAGCTTGAAGAGGGGGGATATGAAATAACCCTTCATTATCCGGGTGCACGGGAAGAACTTACTGCTATTGTTCAGGTAAGTAAAGAGGGAATAGTAAAAGAAGTGGCTTTTCAAGGAGAACGTTTTTCTGAAAAAGAAGAAAGCAAAACCAAAGAATTGAATGATTCTTTTATCAAGCAGTTTATTGGGCAGGAAGGTCCTTTTATAGCAGGAGAGAATATTGATGTGATTTCAAGTGCTACAAACTCTTCCAGAGCCGCCATTGAAGCTGTGAACATTGCACTAAGGTTTATTGAAAAATAAGCAAAAAAGAGTTGAAGATGTCTTCAACTCTTTTTTTGTGCCCTTTTAGAAAAGGGGGCTTCTTGACATTCAAAGGTGAATGCAGGATAATATTTTTGTATAGAAGAAAGGAAGGGAAATTTGGCACACAAAATTATTGAAGTAATTATTGACAGCCCTGCTGATATGGCAGGAATCAAAAAAAGTGATGTTCTTCTTCAAATAAATGATGAAGATGTGATAGACCAAGTAGACTACCAGGCTTTGTCTACTGTAAGCAAGTTAACCCTTCTTGTGGAAAACCCCTTAGGAGAAAAAAGAAGGGTCGCTATTTTTAAAGATGAATACGACCCCTTAGGCCTTAAATTGGAAGATACCTTGTTAAGCAAGCCCAGACAATGCGCAAATCAATGTGTATTTTGCTTTATAGATCAAATGCCTCCGAGGCTAAGAGAAACCTTATATATAAAAGATGACGATTGGCGATTATCTTTAATGATGGGCAATTATGTTACCTTAACCAATGTTTCGGATAAGGAATTAGATAGAATCATCGCCAGAAAAGCCAGCCCTTTATATATTTCTATTCATACTACAAATCCGGCAGTAAGAGTAGAAATGATGAACAGCCCCAGGGCAAATCAAATTATGGAAAAACTTCATAAATTGGTAAATGCAGGCATCAAATTTCATGCGCAAATTGTTCTTTGCCCCGGCATTAACGATGGGGAAATATTAATGCAAACAATTGAAGACTTAACAAGTTTTTATCCTTTAGCTCAATCCATGGCCTTAGTACCTGTAGGGCTTACAGCTTATAGAGAGGGATTATTCCCTTTAACGGCGTATACACAAAAAACTGCCAAAGAATTAATTGACCAAATAACCCCTGTACAAAAGGAATTACTGAAAAGCGTTGGGACTAGATTTGTTTTTATTGCAGATGAGTTTTATGCTATGGCACAAGAAGATATTCCTCAAGGAGAAGCCTATGAGGAATACCATCAGATAGAAAATGGGGTTGGCCTTGTACGAATGTTTATGGATCAGGTACAACAGGCTAAGGAAGATGAAAACTATTTAGACTATGTTGATAATATGGTAGAAGCTAAGGAAATTATCATTGCCTGTGGAACTTCTATAGCACCCTATTTACAGGCTTTGGTAGATCAATACCATAAAAAAGGAGTAAAAGTAAGGGTAATGCCCATTAAAAATACTTTTTTTGGTGAAACTGTAACTGTTACAGGACTTATTACCGGACAAGATTTGGTAAAACAGTTATCCGGGGTACAGGCAGAGGCGATTTGCATTGTAGATGCTATGCTTCGCAGGGAAGGAGACTTATTTTTAGATAATATGAGCCTAAAAGAACTGCGAGAGAAAATGCACATTCCTATTTATGTGGTAGAAAATGATGGTGAAACTTTTTATAAAATTTTACAAGGAAAAATTGAAAATGTTTATTAGGAGGGTTTTCAGTTGGGAAGACCGTTAGTGGCCATTGTAGGTAGGCCGAATGTAGGAAAATCAACTTTTTTTAATAAAATATCAGGGCAGAGAATTTCTATTGTAGAAGATATTCCCGGTGTAACTAGAGATCGTATTTATGCAGATGTAGAGTGGCAGGGAAGGGCTTTTACTTTAATTGATACCGGTGGTATTGATTTGAAAAGTGACGACATTCTTCTTTCTCAAATGCGAAAACAAGCAGAAATTGCTATGGATACTGCCCATGCCATATGCTTTTTTGTTGATGGTAGAGACGGAATGACAGCAGATGATGTTGAAGTTGCCAACCTTTTAAGAAAAACAAAGAAACCTTTACTCCTTGTGGTTAACAAAATGGACCACAAAGGAATAGAGGATAACCTATATGAGTTTTATAATTTAGGTATTGGAGATCCCATTCCCATTTCCAGCACCAATATGCTGGGTTTAGGAGACTTGTTAGATGAAATGGTAGCGGTTTTACCTCCTCAAGATGATGAGGAGATGGAAGAAGAAAACCATGTAATACAATTGGCAGTAGTTGGAAGACCCAACGTGGGGAAATCTTCTTTGGTAAACCAAATATTAGGCTCTGAAAGGGTAATGGTATCCAATATTCCCGGTACAACAAGAGATGCTATTGACAGTACTTTTGAAGGTGCAGATGGAAGCCTTTATAATATTATAGATACGGCGGGGATGCGCAGAAAACGGGCCATTGAAGATGCCTCCTTAGAAAGGTATAGTGTTTTAAGAAGCATTGCCGCCATTGGACGAAGTGATGTGGTGTTGTTGGTGTTAGATGCCCAAGAGGGAGTAACAGAACAGGACACGAAAATTGCTGGAATGATATTAGATGAGGGCAAAGGGGTTATTGTGGTTATTAACAAATGGGATTTATTGGAAAAAAATACAAAAACCATGGAAAATTATCGCAAGCAAGTGTTGGAAGATTTAAAGTTTATGAGTTATGTTCCTATGCTCTTTATTTCGGCATTAACAGGGCAACGGGTACATACCATTTTAGAAAAAGTAAATCAAGTATGGGCTCAATGTAGCAAGCGGATTCCTACAGGGGTATTAAACGATGTTTTGGCAGATACTCAAGGCGCTTTACAACCCCCTTCAACCGGTGGAAGAAGACTAAAGATTTACTATGCCACCCAACAAAGTGTTTGCCCACCAACTTTTATCTTTTTCATTAATGATGAATCCCTAATGCATTTTGCCTATGAAAGGTATTTGGAAAATCAGTTTAGAAAAGCCTTTGGCTTTGAAGGAACCCCCATTCGCTTTTATTATCGTGAAAAGAAAAAAGAGGGATAACCTATGGGAAAAGTATTGTTATATTTATTGGTAGGCCTTATCGGCTATTTATTAGGGTCCTTTTGTGTTGGTGTCGTTTTATCTACACAGTTCTGGAAAAAAGATGTAAGAGAATATGGCAGTAAAAGTGCCGGAGCCACCAACGTACTTCGCAACATGGGGCCTTTATTTGGAATATTGACCTTCTTTGGAGATTTACTTAAAGTGGCCATTGCTTGCTGGATAGGGCTAGCCTTGTTAGGACAAACAGGGGGAATGGTGGGAGGACTGTTTGCAGTTGTTGGGCATAACTGGCCTATATTTTATAAATTTCGAGGGGGAAAAGGAGTTGCCGGCTCTTTAGGGGCTATGCTAGTGCTTTTTCCTATTCCTGCGTTAATTGCTGTTGCTGTTACTTTTATTGTTATTCTTGTTAGCAAATACGTTTCTCTTGGAAGTATGACTTTGCTAACAGTATTCGCCCTAGTTATTGCTCTTACTC
>CAZEIB010000132.1:0-300 GCA_964511785.1 uncultured Oscillospiraceae bacterium | reverse complement strand
AGTTTATATACTCTAATCTTGTAAATGCAAGAGTTTATAAAACAGGCGATTTAGCCGCCTGTTACTTGGTTGGTTATTCTTTGGGCAGTGGCTTTGGCAGGCTTAAGTATTTGGCGCCATAAAGGGAACATTAAAAGGCTGATGAATGGAAGTGAAAATAAAGTTTCTTTTAAGAAAAAAGCTTCTTAAAAAAGAAAAACTTAAAGGTTTATTTGTACAGTTATCATAATAAGGACCTTCTTGTTTAAACAAGAAGGTCCTTATTATGAAAGAGTTAGTATTTTTCTACATAAGCTTGCC
>CAZEIB010000131.1:0-6688 GCA_964511785.1 uncultured Oscillospiraceae bacterium | reverse complement strand
GACAGAAATTGGCTAAGTGTATTCAAGAGAATATGAATAAGTCTATTGAATTCATGAAATAAATACTAAAGGAAAAAGGCTTAGCTAATGGTATAGAAAGCTACTGCTACACCTGCTCCATAAAGGGGGGAAGAAGCTGATAAGGGATGGGGGAATAGGGAAGAGATAGGTGTTGAATTTTCATATAAATTTGAGGAATCCCTTCTTCTTGATTAAAGTAGGAGCGAAAGGAAAAGCTTACATTATTCCAATAAAAATCAAGGGAGTAATCTCCCCCCGGAGGAAAGGAATCAAGAATGAAGGAAAAACCCTCAGGATGAAAGGCCCCTTCTTTTGTTACCGGAGGGGAAAAAACTTGAAAATGGTTTTTTTGAGGGGAAACCACTAACTGGGCACCGGTTAAAGGACCGTAATTTTCTGTTAACCGGTTATAAAGAAAGGCTACTAAAAGGATAACCTCCTCTTTTTGGTCCGTTAAAGGATTTTCTTCATTGGCGATTAAATTGAAAAGATTGGATTGAACAAAACCTTCTTCAGAAAAAACAAGAACACCGGAGGAAAAGGAAATGTCCAAGTAGGGAAAATTCTCAAAGAAAATATTTCCTTCCTCTTTATCTTCTTCTAAAATCATAGGAGGAAAGAGGGAAGAGGCTTTCATTAACGGGTAATAGTTTTTTATAAAATATTGATAGTTTATATAAAAGGGTAAAAAATCTTCTTTTGTAGGGGTGGAAGAGAAAGAGAAAAACTGATTAAGGCTTACATCTTCCAGCCCTTTTTCATCAAAGGTAAAAAAAACAATGTCGAAGAGGAGTTCTCCAATGCTGTAGTCTGTAATAAAGGGAAAAGAATCATCATAAAGATTAATGTAATCAGAAGAAGGAGAAGGAAGATTGGCAGATAAGGGATCAAGGCCATGGGTCCTGAAATCTTCTGAGGATATGCCAAAGGGAATATTATGGAAAAGGTAACGACTTTGTTCATCGGTAAAGGTAGCAAAGGAGGAAGAAATACTTTTTAGAGGTGGACTTTCTTCTTGGGCGGAAGAAGGATTTTTTTCTTCAATTTTACCAAAAAGGTCGTTAATAAACCCTTGACCAAGGCTTTGGGTAGGAAGAATGGAGAATACCATAAGGAATACCAGCAGGAAGGAAAGAAGTTTTTTCATAAGTCACCTCAAAAGTAGTAATAGAAAGGAAAAATGAACAAGGCAAGAAATAAATAAGTAAGAATAAAGGAAGTTTCATTTATTTAAAGAGCGTTGACTGTATCCATATTCTAAGGAAAATGAGATTTTTTTATTATTTTTCCTTAGGCATTGGGTAGGGAGTAATCAAGCTCATATCAGGTGTTATGATATAAGGAGTACTTCGAAAACTAAGGGAAATACGATAAGCAGGTTTGGTTTCTTCCAAGGGGAAGACAAAATAAGTAGGCTGATTTTCTTCTTGAGAGGAGGGAGATTCTTCTTGAGAAAGGGATAAAAGCACATTATCAAAAAGAAAGTACATGCTATCAACAGAAGGGGAATGAGGGGAGAAAAACATGGCGTAAAAAGCTTTTTCATCCAGGTTTTCTCCATCAAGGGGAATAAGGTATACCCGGTTTTCTTCTTTATTTTGAGCAAACTGCCACAGGGCCTCTCCTTTAGCGCCGTAATGGCGAGCCATTTCACGATAAAGGCCATTAAACGTTTGATATAATTCTTGTTGCTGTTTTTCATTGTTGTTTTTAACGTCAAAAGGAAGTTGTAAAGTAAAACGCTGATAAAGGCCTTGCTGATCAAAGACGGCAGAAGAAATTGAAAAGGGTACAGAAAAAGCTGTAAGAGGAATGGGGGAGGTCACCCTTTCTTCAGGGCTAAAAACCAAATTTTCCACTTGAGGGTGAAGGGTTTGATAGTTTTTCCAGTGGCTTTGGAGCTCTTCAAAGGAAATTTCAAAGGGGAGGTTTTCAAAAAGGTGAAGGGTATCAGGAGGAATTTGCCTCACTTCTTTTTCTGTTACAAAGTGGGGGTTAGGGGCATCTTGAAAGCCTGAGAGGGGCTCAAAAGGGTTTCTATCGTAAAAAAGGCCATAATCAACAGAAAAGGCTCCTTCTGCTTTTGGAGTAACCACTAAACCCAGTTGTAAGTTGTTCCAAGTTAAAGAAAATAAAAGGGTATCTTCATTTTTGGGATTGAAGAGACCGGCAATAAAGGTGGGCCGATGGAGGCGATCTCCTTCCACAGGCAGGGGATAAGAAAGGTCCAAGGTTCGATTAATAAATTGGCCTTGGTCCCAAGGGCCATATTTTTCTACAAGAACATCAACTAAGAAGGAAAGTTGAAAATAAGTGATATATTGATCTAAATTATCGGTAAAGGAACGGGGTATACTATTTTGAAGGAGAGAATACTCGTAACCTTCTTCATCAAAATGGACGGAAGCTGTTTGGAAAGGATAACCTAAGTGAGAAAGGGAATTACCAGGAACATTGACATAAAAGGAAGAAATATTTTCAAAATCTGTTTCTTTGAACAAGGGAGGAAGGTCAAGGGTAGTATGCTCCCTTTCCCAAAGGGCATAAAAATCTTCAGGTGACAGGGAAAAGGGGATATCTTTAAACAGGTGAAGCAGCTGTGGGAAAGTTTCTTTTGAAGAAATTTCTTTGGGGGAAGAACTATAGGGGGAAGGAACCTCTCCCTTTTTTTTGTTTAAAGGAAAGATTTTATTGTATTTAAAGGGAAGTAGGGTAACAGGGCTATCGGAATATTTCAAAGCGAAGAAAACTCTTTGTACATTTTCATTGGGAGAATGGTCAATTTCAAAGTAAAAATGGAGGTTGTTCCAAGCGTATTCCAAGGTGAAATAATTCCCTTGGGTAATAAGGGCTATAAGGGAAATAAAGCTTTCCTCATCAATGGTTTCACTGCCGTTAGGTAAAAGAAAGGGGTTATGAAAAAGGTTGGATCTTCCTTTTGCAGAGGTGGGGGTACCGTATTCTTTTACCAGTAGGGTGAAAAAATGGTCTAAGAACAGATGTAAGTATTGATAGTTTTTAAAATGATAGGGAATCAGGTCTAAATTTCGGGAAAGCTCAAAACTGTAAAGCTGATTTTCATTAAAAGAAACGTCTAAATAAGTAAAGGGGTAGTTTTCAAGGGCAAAGCGAGTGAAAGTGACCTCCTCCTCTTCGATGCCATGATGAAAGGGAAAAGTTTTGTTAATAATAGAGGGAAGGTATTCTTCTACAAAGGTTTCTTGGCTGATACCAAAGGGAACGTTTTGAAGAAGGTACCTGTTTTTTTCGTCAACAAAAGAATGGAAGAAGAGCTCTTTTTCTTTTGATTGTTCAAGAAGTTTACGGTTAAGGTTTCCTGCATTGACAGCTCGTTTTATTTCTTGAGGGGTTTCTTGAACAAAGGGAAAATCTTTATTACTTTCAACAGAGAAAAGAGGCTGCTCTTCATCGAAAAAAGAAAGATAGAGAAAAGTGTTTTGCACTTTTTTATTGTAAGAGACTGAAAAGGAAAACTTCAGGTTTTTCCAAAGGTATTCCAAATAGAACTCCTGCTCGTAGGTAGTGCGAAAAAGAAGGGTTAAAAATTCTTCCTCGTTAATGGTTTGGTTGTCACCGGAAAAAAGAAAAGGCCCTTCTACCAAAGTAGAGGTGATTTGAGCAGAAGCGGGAACACCGTATTGCTGAACTAAAAAAGTATAAAGGCGGTTAAGGTCTTGATAAAGGAGCTGACGATTCAAAGAATAATAGGGAATAATATCCCAATAATGGAAAAACTCAATGGCATAAAGTTGATCTTCGTCAAAATAAAAATCTAAAGAAGTAAAGGGAAAATCTTCAAGAGACGGCCTAATTAAAGAGATTTCCTCTTCGCCTTTATAATAGTCAAGGGGAGAAGCAATGGATAAAAGGGAGGGGAGATGATTTTTTTCAACGGTTTCTTGGCTTATGCCATAGGGAATGTTTTGAAAGAGATAGCGGCCTTCCTCATCGGTATGAGGGCCGAAAGGAGAAAGAGTTTCTTCTTCCTCTTCCATTTCCCCTTCTATGGGGAAATTTTTAATCCATTCTTCTATGGAAGGAACAGAGGAGGGGGAAATATTTTCTTCTATTTCTTCTACTTCCTCTCTTTCTTCTTGAGAAGTTTCTTGGGTAGGAGAAGGCTCTTTTTCTTCAATTTTACCAAAAAGGTCGTTAATAAACCCTTGACCAAGACTTTGGCTAGGAAGAATGGAGAATAGCATAATGAATACCAGCAGGAAAGAAAGAAGTTTTTTCATAAGTCACCTCAAAAAATTGTAATAACAAGGAAGAGAGGTTAGTTGATATAAGGGGGAAGAAGGGTGTAAGAAACAGGAGGGAAACGGGAAAAACTTTGGAAAATTTGAATAGAATGTTCGAGAACTTGTTCCTCCTGAGAAAAATAGGAACAGAAGGCAAGGTTGATGTTATTCCAAAAGAAATCGATAGAATAGTTTGATTCTACAGGAAGAATGTCTAATATATCCTCAAAGGCTTGCGGATCAAAAGTCCCATCGGAAGTGACAGGGGGAGCAAAAAAGAGGAAATCATCTTCCCCGAAAATAGTAAGCATTCCTCCATCTAAAAGCCCGTGGTTTTGGGTTAACAGGTTAAAAAGTACATTGATCAAATAAGAAACTTCTTCTTTTGTACCAAAAAGAGACTCATCCTTTGCCAGAACAGGGTAAAAAAGAGCGACTGTATCATAATTTCCTTTTTCAGAAAAACGGAAGGATCCGAAGGGAAAGGGAATGCCTAAATAAGGCATGTTTTGAAAGTAAAAACGGCTTTCGTTTTCCGTCTCTCCTTCTTCTAGAGGTGGTAAAGAAGGGTTTTGCTCTTGGAGAGAAAGATAGGTTTTCATAAACTCCTTGGGTTTGGTGGAAAAGGGAATGTTTTTAAACAAATAGGGTTCCTTAGGAATATAAGGGTTAAGGGCAGGGGCAAAGAGAAAGTGATCTTCGGTAGGGTGAGGAACAACAGCCTTAGAATAATAGTCTATATCAATGGTACCCGTAAATTCTCCATCGTAGGAGTCAAGGGAAAAAGAGAGAGAAAGAAAAAGGTTTCCCCAACCGTATTGTAAAAGAAAGGTTTCCTCTTCTCCCATTAAGGCGCAAAGGGCTAAAAAATTTTCTTTGTCAAAGGTAGTGGCCCCGTTGGGGAAAAGAAAATTATTGCTAAATAAGCTGGCTTCTCCATGGGCGAAAGTAGGCGGTCCATAATGCTTTACAAGAAAATTAAATACTTGGTTGGCATGGTGGTAATAGGGAAGAAAATCTTCCCTTAAAAGGGTTGGAGGAATTAGGTGGTAGGCATAAAGGTTGATGTTGTAAAGGTCCTCTTCGGTAAAATGTAAGGCAGCAAAAGGAAAAATCAGCTCTTCAACCGTATAATTGTAAAAATAAACAGAGGGGAAAGAGGGGTCTTCCTCTTCAAAAGAAAAGGAGCTGGAATGAATATACAAAGGATCAAAACCGTGAATTTTAAAATCGTCAAAGGTAATATGGTAAGGGAGATTGTGGAAAAGATACCGCTCTTCCTCATCGGTAAAAAAAGCAAAAGTAGAAGAAATATTTCGAAGGGTGGAAGAAGGATTTGGCTTTTTGGAGGAGCCTTCTGAAGAGTCTTCTATAGAAACTTCTGCCGGGGGTTCCTCTTTGATAGGAGGGGATGAAACCTCTTTTTCATCTATTTTGCTAAAAAGGTCGTTAATAAAACCTTGCCCAAGGCTTTGAGCAGGAAGAAGAGAGAAAACCATTAGAAAAACCAAGAAAAAGGAAAGAGCTTTTTTCATAAGTCACCTCAAATAATATTGTATTAAAATTGCCTATTAAAAAATTATAGAAAAAATGAAAAGAAAAACAGGCAGGAAAGGAAAAACTGCCAAGGAATACCAAAAGGGTGATATAAGGAATGTTGCTAGGTTAAGCATAAATAAACTTGGTGAAAAAGGCAAGGGAAAAGGGAAAAATTGTTTAAAAAGAAGGAAAGAAAAAACCCACTGAGGGAAAAGCAGTGGGTTTTTTTGACTTAGGGAATATTTATTTAATCAGCTTGTTTTTTCGTAAAACCTCTTCTATTAATACATACAATTCTTCCTTAACCTCTTTATCCATGGCCTGGCCGGAATCATCTTCGCTATGGGCGGCTAAAACAGCAAAATCTTCATCGGTAAGCCCGGCTTTGGGTTTTTCTTTAACACCGGGTGCCAAAGGCAAAGGGTTGATGTTTTTAGGAGGGGAATTGCCCAGCAAATAATCTGTAGATACTTGAAAAAACTTGGCAAGAGCTACCAAAGTATCTAAATCCGGCTGACGGGTTTCCTGTTCCCAGCTGGCAACAGTACGTTGAGCTACCCCTAAGGCTTCCCCTAGCTGGGCTTGGGTTAGGTTTTGCTTTTTACGAAGAGCTTTTAGTTTTTGGCCGAAGGTCATACAGGTCACCTCATTTATAAGTAAAATAAGTAGAAAGAAAAGCCTGATGATTACAGGGCTTTTCTATATAGTAACACAAACTGTGCATATAAAAAACCAACAAACCGTGCTAAATCCCTTGACAACCAACACGAACAGTGGTAAATTGTAAATATAGCACAAATAGTGTCAGTAAAAGGAGGGGGAAAAATGGAAAAAGGAAATACTTGGCGTTTTGAAGGTTACGATTG
>CAZEIB010000130.1:0-6696 GCA_964511785.1 uncultured Oscillospiraceae bacterium | reverse complement strand
CCCCTTTAGACCAACAAACTCAATTTTTTCTAAAGCAATGGCCAAAGCTTTGCTTTTGTTTTTTTCATGACAGTACGCCCCTGCCAGTATAGACTCTTCAAGGGTTAAGTTAGCGAAAAGTTGTGCATGTTGAAAAGTAGAAGCAATTCCACCTCGGCTAATTTTATAAGGTGCCCATTTGGAAATGGGAGCTCCTTTTAAATAAATTTCTCCTTCGTCAATTCTATTAAACCCACTTATTGACTTAAAGAGAGTAGATTTTCCTGCTCCATTTGGGCCAATTAACCCAACGGTTTGTTTATCTGTAATTTCAATTTTTACATCTTTGTTGGCAGCTACACCTCCAAAGTATTTACTGGAATTTTCAATTTTTAACAACATTTTTCTACCCCCTTTCTTAAGCTTTTTCTACACTAGGTTTTGACTTTTTCAATTTTAAGTTAATTAATCCGTCAGGTTTATAGATAACCATAATAATTAATACCAAAGCATAGATAATAACAGAGTAAGGAGCAAAGCTAGAATCCATTGCGCCGCGTACAAACTCATCCAGTACAATCATCACCGAGCCCAGTACCGGCCCAAAAACATGGCCTACGCCCCCTACCAATACTACCATTATTATTTTTAAAGAAATATCTGCCGAGAAAATACTGGGATTGACCGATACCATAAACAAGGCATAATAGCCACCTATTACCGCAGCCATGCAAGCGCTAATAATCGTTGCAATAATACGCCACCTCGGTACATTTATTCCAATAGATTGGGCTAAGTTCGGGTTTTCTTTCACTGCCAAAAGCATAGTCCCTATACGTTTTTTTCTGATTATCACAAATAGTAAAATCATTGCTACCATTAAGCCAAAAGCAATATAATAGTGAATCGTTTTATCCGTTATTACATAGCGTTTTGGTAAACGTAGTCCCTGACTTCCTTCTGTTAAAGTCGTCCATTGCTGAGAAAGAGAGTATACAACCTGTTGTAGACCCATTAGCGCCATTGTAAAATATAGCCCCGACAACTTTGAAGCAATTTTCCCACAAATATAACCTACAATAATATTTAGGAGTATTCCATATAAAAAACCAACATACAAAGGTAAACCAAATTTTCTTGTAGTAATAACCACGGCATAAGCACCTAAACCAAAAAACACGCTATGGGCTATAGAAAATATTCCTGTTAAGCCGGAGAGTAAATTCCAGGATTCTCCTAAGGCAACATAAATAAATACTAAACAGGCAATGTTTAATAATTGTCTGTTTCCTTTTGCAGGAATGATCCACAGCAGCACTACTGCAAGGACTACAGCCAACACCAGCTTTACCCAGCCGGATATTTTGTTTTTTTTCATTGAAACACTACTCATGTTTTCTTCCTCTTTTCCTTTACTAAATTCTTTTATATGGTTTTTGCAATTTTATCACTTTTGGTAAATAAGCCATAAGGTTTCCACAGTAATAAAACAACAAACAAACCAAATAAAATGGGATCATGATATGCAGAAGGTAAGAATAAGCTAATCAATGAAGATATAACCCCCATAGCAATGCCGGAAACAAAGGCACCCCCAATATTACCAAGACCTGCAGAAACACAAATTAAGAAGGCATAAGTTTGTAATTTTCCTCCAAAGGTTGGCTCCACTTGGAACATGGTCATTAATATAATGGCTGATATTCCAATAAGGGCATAACTTAAAGAAAAAGCAATATCAATAATTTTTTGTCCATCAATACCCATTAAGGTGGCTACTTCCTGGTTTTGTACCACTGCCCTTACCGCTCTACCCATCCAAGTTCTTTTTAAGAAAACTTGAAAGGAAACCAAGATGATTAAAGAGAGAAAAAAGCAGATAAGTGCCAAAGGATTTATAGAGATTTTTTGTGTTAGCTGAATTCGTTGTATGGTTAGTCCTAAGTTTCTAGGATAGGCAGAAAACAAAATTGTTATCACGTTAATTAGAATAAGTTGCAAACCCATTGTAGCTAAAATCATTGTACTATAGCTTTTATTTCGTAATACGGTTTTTCTCATTAGTAAGCCAAAAAGAATGTTATATAATAATATTACACTAATAGCCAGTACCACAGGGAACATCCAAACCCTAATCATATAGTAGGTTAAATACATTGAAACCATAATACTGGCACCATAAGCAAAGTTAGCGTAACGTAAGGCTCCTACTTGAAAAGACCAAGCACTGGACATCAGTCCGTATACGCCGCCTTGGAAGATTCCATTAATAATAACCGCAATAATTGCCTCAATTCCCACAGCAATTCCTCCTAAGTAGTCGCTACTACATTTCATAAAACAAAGCTAAGGTGAAGGTGCTCTTCACCTTAGCTTTGTTCAAATCTCATTGCTTCGTTTTGTAAAAGTTTCTGTTTTATTTTGTAAAAGGAATAATTGGTTCAGTGGTTTTTAGGTTTTCTGGTCCTACACATAAATATTCCCCATTAATCCATTGGCCAATGATAAATTTGTCGGCTCTAGTGTTGTTATTCATTTCATCAAAATCAACACCCCATAGCCAAGCCAATTCGCCATACTCAACATCAAGCTCTCTTAAGGCTGTAGCCAAAGCTGCTGTGTCTTCCCATTGGCTTGGGTCCACTTGTTCTAAGGTTTTAAATATCACTTGCATACATCCATAAGCCTGTAGGGCGTGGGTTAGTGGTGTATATCCAAACTCCGCCTCATAGTCTTCTTTAAACTTTTTAATCCCTTGAACTGCTTCTTCCGACATATAGGGCACAGGGAAAGAAACGGAAAGAACACCGTCTGTAATATCATTACCTAAATCTGCAAACACAGGCAGATCATAGTAAATACCGGCCCCTAAAGTAACTTGAGGTTTGTAGTTTAGTTCAAACATGGTTTTTTGAAAGTTTGTTCCATCCGCTTCTGTTTGAATAGGAACAAAAATATCATATTCCGCTTCCATTAATTTAGTAACAATAGGTACAAAGTCTGTAGCATCTCTTGCAACACCTTCATTTAATACAATGGAGACACCTTTTTCTTTTGCATAGCCCTCAACATATTGTGCCATGTAAGAAATATCGGTCATATACACAATGGCTACTTTTAATTCTTCAGCGCTTTTGTTTAAATAAGTTTCACCAACGTAAATGGCATTATCAATAACAGCATTTAAAAAGTCGGTAACTGCCGCACCTACACGGAAAAAATAGTCACTTTCATCTTCTGTTAAATCTTGGGCCCAGTTTAAAGAGAAATATAACACTTCCATGTCATCTGCCATGGCAGAAAAAGTTTTATCTGCTGCGTTACCGTAGCCACTTAGAAAAACCCTTGATCCAACATTGTACAGTCTTTCAAACTCAGACATGGTGGTTTGTGCTTCTGGTCCATCAGCAATTTCCATTTTGATTTCTCGCCCGTTTATTGCTCCTTCAATGTGTTTAAGTGCCAGTTCAGCCCCATTTTTATACTCTTGTCCACCAAAGGTGCTAGGTCCTGTTAAAGGTGTGATCATGGAAATCGTAAAAGGGTCAGTTGTGGCAAAAGCACCTATTCCAATTGACAACACCAAACAAAAAGACAACAGAAATGATACCATTTTTTTCATAAAAACCGCCTCCGTGTTAATATTTTGTTTACATTATTTCGCTAATTTTATTCTACCTTTATACACAATATTTGTCAATATGCATAAGTAAGTTTAATGATTTTGTAATTATTTTATATTTATTTGCTTATACGGTAGTGTTTTCTAAGGCTGTGTAAGGTTTTCTCTTTTTTCTTATTTGTTTCGTTAAATATTAAACTTCAAAAATTTCATATTTATACTTTTTTCCCACTTTTTCCGTTTTTTTATTCTTTTTCTGCTTTAAATTGTTTTTTTGCTTCACTTTTATTTTAATAAACATTTCTTTTTTTGACTTTTTATAATTATTCCTTTAATTAAGTACATTACAAATGCAAAATTTCCTTTGACTTTCTATATTTATAGTACGTATAATATTTCTATGCACTTTTTTGCATATTAAGGAGGAAATAGGTTATGGCAAAGGTGACTTTTAATACAGAATTATGTAAAGGCTGTAGTTTGTGCATTAATGCGTGCCCTAAGAAAATTATTGCCTTAGAAACCAAAGAGGTAAATAGTAAAGGCTATCATCCAGCCCATTGCATTGATCAAAGCCAATGTATTGGCTGTGCTTTTTGTGCCAGAATGTGCCCCGATTGTGTAATTACCGTTGAAAAGTAGGAGGAAGTATCATGTCTAACAAAAAAATGCTAATGAAGGGTAATGAAGCAATAGCAGAAGCCGCTATTCAAGCAGGCTGTAAGTTTTTCTTTGGCTATCCTATTACCCCGCAAAATCAAATTCCTGAATATATGTCTAAACGCATGCCTCAGGAAGGAGGATGCTTTTTACAAGCCGAAAGTGAAGTAGCAGCTATTAATATGGTGTATGGTGCTGCCGGTGCTGGTGCCAGAGTAATGACTTCTTCTTCCAGCCCCGGAATTAGCCTAAAACAAGAGGGTATCAGTTACATTGTGGGTGCAGAGCTACCTTGTGTGATTGTAAACATGGTCCGAGGAGGCCCCGGTTTAGGTTCCATTCAACCTGCTCAAAGTGACTACTATCAAAGTACTCGTGGTGGTGGTCATGGCGACTACCGTATGGTAGTTTATGCTCCTGCCTCTATACAGGAAGCCGTTGAATTAACTCAACTGGCTTTTGATATTGCCGATGAATATAGAAGTCCTGTAATGATTATGGGTGACGGTTTAATTGGGCAAATGATGGAACCTGTAACCATGCCTGACTATACCCCTCGTAAAGGCCTCCCCGCTAAAAACTGGGCTGCAACAGGTTGGAAGAAAGAGGAACGAGAAAGAGCCATTATTAACAGTTTATATATTAACTCTTCTGATTTAGAGCATCACAATCTTCGTCTAGCAGAAAAATATGAACAAATGAAAAAAGAAGTACTTGTTCAAACTGAAATGGTTGAAGATGCTGATTACGTTTTGGTTGCCTATGGTACCACTGCTCGTGTTGCCAGAAGTGCCATGAGACAAGCAAGAGAAGAAGGGTTAAAGGTTGGCCTAATTCGCCCTATTACCCTTTGGCCCTTCCCTGATAAAGCCATTCAAGAAACTGGAAAAAATGCTAAAGCTTTTCTAACTGTTGAAATGAGTATGGGACAAATGATTGATGATGTAAAACTGGCTTTAAACGGTAGCAAGCCTGTTCACTTTTTCGGCCGTACGGGAGGAATTGTTCCTTCTGTACGAGAAGTTTACGAAAAGCTTCAAAGTATAGCAAAGGAGGAAAAATAATTATGGCCATTGTTTTTGAAAAAACCAACATGTTAACCGATAAACCTTTCCATTATTGCCCCGGTTGCACCCATGGCATTATTCACCGTTTAGTTGGTGAAGTAATTGAAGAAATGAAAATGAACGAAGAAACCATTGGTATTGCCCCTGTTGGTTGCGCCGTTTTTGCATACGACTATTTTAACTGCGATATGATGGAAGCTGCCCATGGGCGAGCACCTGCTGTAGCTACTGGTGCAAAACGAGTTCATCCTGATAAATTGGTTTTTACTTATCAAGGAGACGGGGACCTTGCCTCTATCGGTGCTGCTGAAATTGTTCATGCCGCTACCCGAGGAGAAAACATTACTACCATTTTTGTAAATAACGCCATTTACGGCATGACCGGTGGCCAGATGGCCCCCACTACCCTACCTAACCAAGTAACCACCACCTCTCCTTATGGGCGTGATACCGATCACTGCGGTTTTCCCATTAAAGTAAGTGAAATGCTTTCTACTCTTACAGGACCGGCTTATATTGCTAGGGTTTCCGTACACGATGTAAAACATATCATAGAGGCAAAAAAGGCCATTAAAAAGGCCTTTGAATTGCAAAAAGCCAATAAAGGTTTTACCATGGTAGAAGTATTATCTACTTGCCCTACCAACTGGGGTCTTACACCTCAAGAAGCATTAGAATGGCTAAAAGACAACATGATTCCTCAATACCCCTTAGGGGTTTATAAGGAGGTTGAATAAAAATGGATGCACAATTTTTAATTGCAGGTTTTGGTGGTCAAGGAGTATTGCTCATTGGTCAAATTTTGGCAAAAGCAGCAATGGATGAAGGCAAAAATGTAAGTTGGATGCCCAGCTACGGCCCTGAAATGCGAGGTGGTGAAGCCAACTGCGCAGTGGTCATTAACGATGATCCCATTGGAAGCCCCTTAGTAACGGAACCTCCTGTGGCGGTAGTGATGAACCTTCCTTCCATGGAAAAATTTGAACCCACAGTTCAAAAAGGAGGCGTTATGCTTTACAACTCTTCATTAATAGAGGCTTTGCCAAAACGTAAAGACATTAATACCTATCCTATTCCCTGTAACGATATTGCCACCGAACTTGAAAACGATCGGGTTGCAAACATGGTTATGTTGGGTGCCGTTTTAGGAGCCACTGATATTTTATCAATTGACAGTGTAATGGCAGCTTTGGCTGATATTTTCGGGCCTAAAAGAGCTCATCTTCTTCCTCTTAATAGGCAAGCTATTGAAAAAGGAATAGCCTGCATTAAATAGCCACAAAACCGGCAAAGCTTTGCCGGTTTTGTCTATTAGTAGACAAAGTAGAAAAGCCGTTGTACAATGTATAAGTTCACTTTTATCCATTA
>CAZEIB010000129.1:0-6749 GCA_964511785.1 uncultured Oscillospiraceae bacterium | reverse complement strand
TTGGTTATCCCACTAGCTTATTGCCTCCGGTTTTTCTCCTTCTTCCTAACGGAGAAAAATTATTGCTACGAGGGGTTATAGACCGCCTGGATTTATTTAAAGAAGAAGAAAAAATTTATTTACGTGTTGTTGATTATAAAAGCAGTAAACAAGAACTCGATCCTACCCAAATATGGTATGGAACCCAGTTACAACTCTTATTGTATTTGCATGCCTGTTTACCCTATGCCAAAGGTGCCTTGCCTGCCGGAGCTTTTTACTTTCATATTAACGACCCTATTATAGAATTGACTGAAGAAAATGTTGTTGAAAAAACTGAAAGTGAAATTGCAAAATTATTAAAGCTTAGAGGCATTTCTCTTGCAGATGTGGAGGTTTATAAAGCTATGGACAACAAACCCTCTCCTACAAATATTGATAAACTCTTCACAGCAAAAGGCGATCTTTCAAAAAATGCCAAAGCACTCACCTTGGAAGAAATGGAAAAGCTTCTTCATCGCAGTGTCTCCTTGGCTGAAGATTTTGCAGCTAAAATTTACAAAGGTCATATTGCTCTTGCCCCTTTAAATTTGCCTCCTAACAGTCCTGCCTGCCAATACTGTCAATACGAGGGCGTTTGTGGTATTGAGCCCTCAAACGCAAATTCCTTTATCATTTCCCCACCTTCTTTTACTATGGAAACATTAAAAGAACACCTTACTTTTTAAGGTTTCACCAAAGCTTTATACTTTGTTAATATTTCTCAATTGCATACTGAGTACTTTTATCGTATAATGAAAGCACAAACAAAACAATAAACATTAAGGAGGAACCTGCCATGATTCAGATTATTAACGGTAAAAAAGGATCAGGGAAAACCAAACGCATCATTGATATGGCCAATCATTCCATAGAGGAAGCAAAAAGTGATGTGATTTTTATAGATGATGATAATCGCTATATGTTCGATTTACGTCACCAAATTCGTTTTATTAATGCTGGTGAATATCATTTTATTAATGCAGAAATGTTTTTAGGTTTTTTATGTGGTATTTTAGCTCAAAACTTCGATGTGGGAACCATTTATGTCGATGCTTTTTTGAAGCTTTTTAAAGGAGATATGGAAAACTCTCAATGGTTCTTTGAGCGATTGGATCATTTCTCTCAAGAACGTCATGTGCAGTTTATTTTATCTGTTAGTATGGATACTTCCGAAATGCCGGAATTCTTACATAAATATATTATATAATTATTCTATCAGCAGGTTTAAAAATCTGCTGATATTTTTTTACATCCTTTACATAATTCTCTTTTTAAATGAAAGTGTGTGATTCTATGTCTTTTTTCAGTACTCGCGGGCATAGTTGCGTTACTGCTTCTCAAGCCATTCTTCAGGGATTATCTCCTGATGGAGGCTTATATGTTCCTGCCATGTTTCCACAGTTACCCTTGGAAACTTTACGTCAATACGTAAACGAGCCCTATTATAAAATGGTTGCCTTAATCCTTGATTCTTTGGTGGAGGATCTTTCCTATGAAAGTCTTCTATCTGCCAGCGAAGCTGCCTATGGAAAAGCATTATATCCTGTAGATATTCCTCTTAAAGCAATTGACCATAGTACTTATCTTTTTGAATTGTTTCATGGCCCTACCTTGTCTTTTAAAGATATTGCTTTAAGCCTTTTTCCTCATCTTCTTTTATTGGCTAAGGAAAAAAACCATCTTACAAAAAATATAATGGCTACTATTGTCACCACAGGAGATACTGGCGCAGCCGCTTTAGCAAGTTTTCAAAAAGTTAACGAGGCTTTTTGTACAGTTTTTTTCCCAAAATCCAATACTTCTTCTGTTCATTTGGCTCAAATGTCCTCTTATCAAAACAACACATTAAAGGCCATTGGGGTTGAGGA
The DNA here is from genome assembly GCA_964511785.1 of uncultured Oscillospiraceae bacterium. Lineage (GTDB taxonomy): Bacteria > Bacillota > Clostridia > Christensenellales > Aristaeellaceae > CAYFQH01. Next base: position 4,860 of record CAZEIB010000129.1, on the reverse strand, counting down.
AAACTTTGCCCAGCTAAAATCCGATATGTTAAACCTTTTAGTCAATCCTGCCATCCATAAAGCTTTTGAAGAAAAGAATCTTTTTTTAACTTCTGCCAACAGCATTAACTTTGCTAGGCTGGCACCTCAAATTTCTTATTACTTTGCCGCCTATGCCAATTTGCTTTCACAAGGTGCTATCGCTCAAGGAGATGCTGTTAATTTTGTTATCCCTACAGGAAATTTCGGCAATGTATTAGCCGGGTTCTATGCTAGAAATATGGGACTACCCATTAGCAAATTGCTTATTGCCAACAATCGAAACAATGCCCTTAGTGATTTTTTCAAAACTGGGACTTTTTCTACCCATCGTCTTCATTTTGATACCATTTCTCCAGCTATTACTGTTCAATTCCCTCGAAATTTGGAAAGACTTCTGTATGATATTACCGATCGAGACGGTCATTTAGTTCATCAATGGATGAATTTATTAAGCCATAGTGGCAGTTTTTCTATAGGAGAACAGAGAATGGAGTGGCTGTCCACCATTTTTGCTTCCGGACACTGTGACGATATTCATACAAAAAAAGAACTCAAGTTGCTTTTTGATCGTTTTGGCCTTCTACTGGATCCTCATAGTGCTGTAGCCAGCAATGTATTGTTTAAGTATCGGGAAGAAACTGGCGACAATACCCCCAGCATTATTATGTCTACAGCAAGTCCTTATAAATTTCCACAGGAAGTATTGTTAGCCATTGATGACACTGCCTCTCCTACCCTTAATCCCTTTGAAGCTATGGATGCATTAGAAAACATTTCAAAGGTTCCTATCCCTCCTCCCCTTTTAAAAGAACACCTTTCTTCTCCTACTTTATTAAACAATTTTGCTCCTAATTTAAAGCAGGCTCTTCTATCTGTTTTATAAAAACTTCGTTTCACTTTTAAATGTTTGGGGTAAAAATAGTATATGGTCTTTATATTAGGATATTAATAACAAGGGAGGAATAGAAAATGAAGTGGATTTGTAAAGTATGCGGTTATGTCCATGAAGGTGATGAACCACCTGCAAAATGCCCTGTATGTAATGTGCCGGCTTCAAAATTTGAGCAAATGGAAGATTAATAAAAAAGCGCCAATGATTCGGCGCTTTTTTTATTAATCTGTTTTCCTTCCTATTGCTTTCTCTGCTATTTTACTTCATCTAAAAAAATAGGATTACTCCATGCCCTTCGTCCCTTTTCATCCTTTACTACTCCCCTTACGTATAGGGCTTTTTTCGGAATTGGAAACTTGGCTTCTTCTACCAGGTGGTCTCCTTCTCCCTGTTCTAAACGGTTAGGAACACTGCCAAAAGCAAATCCCGCATATTTTGCTTTAGAAGTTTTAATATAAGCATAGCCATCTTCCACATAAAAATCTTTTATGGTTGGGCCTGTTGTTGCATAAAAAGCCCCTGCCTTTATGGCTGATAAAATTCCACTTATAGTATTTTCACTTTTTACCATAATCCACCCAAAGCCATTTTGTTTACTATGGTGTCCATCATCCGTAGCTACACCAAATATTTTTTTCCCTTGAAGCAAAAGTTCGTCCCAACAAGGAGCATCTGTATCACAGTCATTTTCAAGTGCACAACCGCTGTTCCATACCTCCATTGCTACATTTCCTGTTAAATCTTCAAAGTCTCTAGCAAAGGTTCTACTCCAATTAGGATGACAGTATATGGTTATATTGTTTTTTTCATGGGCTTCATCTAATACTTTTTGATATTCGTCTAAATTCTCGAAAAAACCTCCACCCTGATACTTTTCATCTTGTTTGAAGCCGTTGTTTTCTTTCGCCCCTAATACAAGACTATGAAAGCATTTTATGCCATAAGGTTTTTGTAAATTTTTGTCTACTTCCATTCCGGGTATTATGGTAATTCCTTCTTGCCCAAAGGAACTGAAATTATAAAGATTATGATCTGTAATGGCTAAAAAATCATAACCCATTTCAATATATTGAGCCACCACCTCTTCTGGTTTTCCTTCCCCGTCGGAACGGGTAGTATGGCTATGAAGGTTCCCCTTTAAAAACTTCCCATTTCCCTCAAAGGCTTTTTGTCTATGCTTCATATTTATTCTCCTACTTTTTTATATTTCACCTTTTTTAAAGGTAATTTCCCAATCTTTTCGTAAAATTGCATAAATATCTAAATCTATAAATTCTCCTTTATTTACCATACGGTTACGCATTGTTCCTTCTTTTTTCATTCCCACTCGTTTCATTACACTACCACTAGCCCTGTTTCGCACATCATGCTGTCCTTCAATACGGTTTAATCCAAGATGAACAAAACCATACTTAATGATTGCAGCCAAAGCTTCTGTCATATAACCTTGATTCCAATAGGCTTCTGACAAGCTATAACCCACTTCACCAGAAGCATACTCAGGTTGAATCCACATAAAACCAATTGTTCCTATCACTTTTCTGTGGTGTTTATGTTCAATTACATAACTGCTGGGTCTTCCTTGACGAGTTTGTCTAATTAAGTACCTAATGTAGTTTTTGCTTTCTTGAACACTTCTATGGGCATCCCAAAGAACATATTGGGCTACTTTAGGATTTTGAGAGTATTCAAAAATATCTTTTGCATCTGCCAAACGTGCTTTACGCAAAAGGAGCCTTGGTGTTTCCAATTCTATCATAGCGCTCATGTCTGTTCCCATATAATGCAATTAACCGCTTCCTCTACATTTTTATATCACTATCATTTCCTTTAAAAAATCATCAAAAATGGTAGTTTGAGGATATAGATGGGCAAGGATTACTAGTGTAATGCCTAAAAACAGCATTAATAATAAAAAAACCATCCACCAGATAAATACTTTGTTTTTTTTATTACCTTTTTTCATCACTATTTCCTCCTTCAAAAATTATTTTAACATTTATTTAATGAAAATGGAATATTTTTAGTCTCTCATTCGTTTAGTTTATAGCAAAGGGGGGATATATATCATTTTATGGGTTTTTCAATCGATCTATAGCCAAAAAAATCCCTACCAAAGTTTTACCGTCTTTAATCTTTCCTGTTTTAATCATATTGCTTATTTCCTCTATATCAAAAAAGTCCACTTCCAAAAACTCATCTAAATCCAAACACTGCCTACCTAAAAAAGTAGTTGTGGCTAAGTAAATATCAATGATTTCGCTACAATAAGCAGGGGTTGGGTAAAAACTAATCAACTTTTCCCAGTTTGCCGCTTTAAGTCCTGTCTCTTCTTCCAACTCTCTTTGAATAGCAGCTAAAGAGTTCTCGTTTTTTTCCTTTTTCCCTGCAGGTAATTCCCAAAGAATTTCTCCAGCTACCACACGGTGTTGTTTCACTAAAGGAACTTTTCCATCTTCCCTTAAAGCAAAGGCGCAAACTCCTCCAGAATGAATTACAGCTTCTCTTTGCCCTTTTTTTCCATTTGGCAATTCAACCTCCCATAGTTGGGTATCAAATATTTTTCCTTGAAATTTTGTTTCTTTTAAAAGAATTTTTTCGGTTAATTCCTTTTCCCTCATTTTCTCACCTCAACAGTATTTTAAGCCTTAGGTTTTTTCAATATTATTTCTCCCTATAATTGACAATCCTTTACACAAAAGGATACAATATAGCCATATAGGTATACAAAAAAGGAGGATCTATTATGACCCATTTAGTAAAAAAATATACATTCCCCCAACGGTTATTAGCTTGGGCAGTTACCTTATTGCTCTTGTTACCTTTAATGCCTGTTACTCAACCGGTATTAGCACAAAATGTACAAGAAATTACCCTAACCCTTAGTTGGGAAGGAGGGGAGGTTTCCGTTACCCTCTTACCCCCTTATACTAACACTTTTTGGGCAAATATACCACCTGGTGTCCCTTTAGAAAACATCACCCTTCGTGTTGAGGATCCTACCAATCCTCAATATCGTTTTTCCTTAATTGACGGAACCTCGTTACCGGCTACTTTAGCCCATATTGCTAATGCTGGTACAGATTTAAATATGGAAAACGCTATTGTCCTTAATGTATTTGACTCAAACCTTAACCTTTATGTTGAGGGCCTTCAATATATGGTTTTTGCCTCTACTGAAGAACAGCCTTCCCCTCCTGCAAGCGAGGTTTTTGTTACGGTTTACGCCAACTACGTTAACAATGAAGGGGTTATTATTACAGCTGATCAACCCGTTTCTCAGCCCCTTCCTATGGATGGAAGTCCTGTTTACGCCTATCCTAACGAAAGCCTTGTTTCACAAGAAGGCTATACACTTCTTGAAAACCATCAAAAAGAAGTTGCCCTCATTCTAAGCCAAGAAGGAGTTCAAGGTTATGTTTCTTTTTTATGTGAAAAAGCAGAGGAGCCTACCATTGAACCTCAAGAAGTTTCCGTTGTTTTACGTGACGTTGAAACTGAGGCTACCCTTGACCTTTATAGCTACACCCTTACAAAAGAAGAACCTTCTTATTCCTTCTCTTTAGAGGCTACTTTATCTGTTAACGGAGAAAACTATCTTTTAGAGGGACCTTCTTCCGTTACCTTTACTTTAAATCAAGACGGGCGCGTTACTATAGATTCCGGTGAGGAAAAAACAGAAGTAAGTATTTACTATCGTAAAGAAGCAGTAACTCCGGTAGAGAAAAATGTAGTCATCAACTTCATTGATCAGCAGCAATCTGCCCTTATACAAACTCTAAACGGTACCCTTTCTTCTTTAAATAATCCAAAACAATCCTTTGACATTCCTCAAAGCATTGAAGCTAATGGGATTACTTATCATGTTTCTCCCGGTCAACAAAGTAGCATTACCTTTGCTTTAAACGATTCTTTGGAAGTCATCATAGAAGAAACCGGCGAAATGA
>CAZEIB010000128.1:0-6778 GCA_964511785.1 uncultured Oscillospiraceae bacterium | reverse complement strand
TTGTGGAAACAGATCGGATGTGTTTGATGTGGATCAACCTGCATATTATGACAGACTCTTTGCTTATTATGAGTGCATTAAGAACATAAAAGCAGCTTAAATAATTGCTCAGTATTCTCTCGAACTTATTCATTATACTACAAACCCTGTAGGAATCAAGGTAAGAGCTTAATTCGTATCTTCAGGCAATGGGGGTTGGGGGCCGAAGTAGCCAAGCATTTGAGCATCTGTTAGCTTAAACTCTTCTTGTACCATGTTGTAAAACAAATGGGGCCGCTTTGTTAAAACGGAATCCCGAAGTCTTGTAATTCTGCTGCGCCAATAACGCAAGCCTCCTATGGCATCGGTTGGGCTATCAAAGCTTACCCGTTTATCGGCATGCTCTGCCCAGCGGATAAAGTGAACGGACATCTCAGGTTCCATTAATGCTACCATATCATCTAGCACCGCCTGCATAGTTTCAGTAGTATATATTTGAAAAACTTCGCCTAAACGGGTTAGAAACTTATTTTTCATTTCATCGTTTTCCAAAAGTTTACGGATTAAGGTATTATCAATTTTTTGATCCCCTGCACCTATTTCTTTTAAATAAGACCAAGGGCTGTTAAAACGAGAATCGAAAAGGCCGTAGTCCATATCATAAAAAATCCACTTCCATTTTTGTCCTTCACCATCTATCTTGTAAAAACGGATGTTACCCGGGTCGGAGTTACCAAAAAACATTTCCACAGCCATATAGTCAAAGTAATTATCTACATCAATGTGGTCTAAAATATATTGCAAATCTTCAGGCTTTGTACCGGGAGAGAGGGTCTTTACTTTTTCAATGAGGCTTTTATATTCTTTGTTACTACCGTATTTTACTTTGTTTCCACTTGCTTCCAATATGGTCATTTTATGAGAGTCTTCTAAAGGAATTCCTTCATGTTGAGCCACAAAAAAGCGATCAATACGCTCACGCATATTGTAATGTCCCCAATATTCTCCGTTTAAATATACTGCAACAGGGTTCCAAGCTTGGTTAAGTACCGAAGTATCCAGCATATCAATTAAACGAGATTGGAAACCGTCAGCCAACCTTGTCCAAGAACCGTCATTCCCGCCCATTCGCAGTGCAAAACCCTTATATTGGGTAAAGGGAAGGTCGTCAAATAAAGGGTAATCAATATAGCGATTGCCTAAAGAAGCGCGTGCTTTAACCTTAAAAGATTTTTGAGGTAGGTCTAAACTATATTGCCCTTGCAGGGCTAAAGTAATGTTTTGACTGACCATTTGGGTATTATCTTGATCATATACTTCAACAAAACCTGGGCGCCAGGTTTTGCCATATAGGCGATAAACCACATTTTTATTAAAAGGAACCGTGGCATCTTCCGGAATTTCAGATAGGGTCATAGTATCCTTGTTTAATATTTGAGTAGCCAACAAACCGGAATAAGGATCAAATAATTCCTTATTGTCTGCAACTAAAGAAACAACAGGTAAAGAGTGGGCCATACCGATGATATAACTTTGGGTAATGGTGGCACTTTCTTCAATAAGGGGGTCGTGAGAAAAAGCCTTTGCGCGTAAAACGGTTGGATACACGGCTACAATGGGACTACCTTCATATAATGGGGATTCTTTTGTGGGAATATCTCCATTTAAAGTATAGCGTACCTCCATTTCTTCCGGTACTTTTATTGAGATGTTTTGAGGATGGTCATAGCGTCCTCCTCTTAAAGAAAACTCGGGATTTGGAGCAAAACCGTTAAAGCCCTCACCGTTTTCTGCCCTTGGACTAGGTTCTTTAAAATAAAAAAAGCCTCCACGGCCTTCGCTACGTCCATAGGAATAGTTGCTACGAATGGCAGGAAGGTGTAATTTATCTAAAATTTTTCCTGTGGGATCACAAAAAGTGAGGGTTTCGCCACCATGTTGAGAAATTTTAAAGTTTGCATGGTAGTCTGTATTATCAAAACGATCTTCTTTGTCCAAATAGATAATTTTCCGCTGGCCGGGCAAAATGGAAGCTCCCCCGGGGAACTGCCATTTTCTAGGCCTGTTAATATTATCACTTAGTCCATAACCTTCAAGGTCTATCACTTCATCACCGGAATTGAAAAGTTCAACGTAATCAGCGTAGTCTACATCTCCTTCGTGTAGAGCAATTTGGGTATTAGAAGCCAAAGCTTCAGCAATATATACTTTTGTGGGGTTAATGGTACGTAAATGCTCATCCATTTTGTTAGCCCCTTCACTATTGTTGGGCAAACCAGGGGTTGCAATTTGAAAAAGTTGATATTCCCCAAAAGTATTTAAACCATAACTATGGTCTCTAGGCATGTTATCAAAGGTTACTCGGTCAAGAACATTGCCCATACCGTCGCTTAATACAATGGTTTCCCCTTCAGCATTAATTTTAAAATTGCTATGGGGAACGTTGGTTGAAACATCTACCTGGTCTTTTCCCGTACAAAACACTACATAATAACCATTTGCATAGATTACGGCATTATCGGGAAAGGTCCATTTAAAAGGCTTGGCAGGATCATCGGATAAATGAATATCTTTTAAGGAAATATCGTTACTTGTAGGATTGTGTATTTCTACCCAATCGCCAAGTTCGCCGTCACCATCGGTAATTCCCGTAAGAGGGTCAGCCATAATTTCGTTAATGATTAAGGTACCTACAGCTTTGGTTTTAGATTGACGATAAGCCAGATGTCCCTCTTCAGAATTAGGAAAACCTGGAGAAAAAAACTCACTAACAGTATAGGAACCGTCTTCTTGCAATGCATAAACTTGATTGGCATTCAATACCGGAATTTTCACTTGATCAATAATAAATTGAGCAGGGTCAAACAAGGCAATGGTTTCTTGCTTTGTAGAAGATATTTTAAACTTGGCATGTAGTGAACCGGGAGAGGAGGTATCATTTTTGCCAGAAGCATAGACCACAATTCTTTCATCTGCCCCTAGGGTGATGTTGGGGAATAAAAACAATACCTTGTCTGTACGGTCGGATAAACCTATATTTTGCAAAGAAATAGGTTCAGGACTACTGTTCCAAACTTCAATATAATCACTATAAAAACCATAACTATCTGGTACAGCAGCATTATTTGAAGCCATAATTTCGCTGATAACCAAACCGTTATATTGATTTAAAGGCATACCATAGTTTTGTTCACCCTCAAGACCAATACTGCTACTTGCCCTTTGAACTGGTTGCTTTGGAGAAAAAACGATGGCTAAAGCAAATACAGCTAATAAAATTAAAATAATGGAAGCTGTAGAAAGTTGCTTTGTAAAGTTCTTTTGTGGGGGTCTTTTAGGAGGAGTCTCCTTTTTAGGAGGAGAAGATCGCTGCTTGTCCATTCCTAACCGCCTTTCTAAAAAGGTAAATGTATAAAACAAACATTATTATTATAACACAACTATATAGGTTGTAAAAACAAAGTAAAAATTTTCTTGTGACAAATGCTATCCTTCACTTTCTCTAATGAGTAACAGAGGAGAGGAAGTATAGGTAAATTCATGACTGCCTAAATATGCCTTTGCAGTAATTTGATAAGCCCCTTGGGGAAGGAAAATTCCTTGGTTATCAGCTCCATCCCAATAAAAATCAGTACCTAATGGATTGCGGTTGTTTGGGCGAGAAGCCTTTTTTTCTGCTAAATGACGAACAATTTTCCCCTGATCATTGACCACATAAACACTGAGTCTGCAAGGATAGCTGTGACGGACATAAATAGGAAATTCAATAAATTTTTCAGGGATGAAAGAAGGACCGGAATAAATAAACAAGTTAGGATCTGCCATGTCAGGTACAATGGTTAAAAGTCTACTAGCCTGTACAATAGGCTCATTATCTATAATAGCAACAATTTGTAACATGGCATATCCGTAAGAAAAAGTGTGGGCTGCTTCAGGGGGGGTGAAAGTAAGTGTTCTGGTTTTTCGACCTCGTAAAAGAAAGCCTTCTTCATCAGTATCGTTTTGTTCGTAAATAATGTCCGGCGGACGATCTAACTGCCAAGCCTTATTTTTATAATATATTAACTGGTAGGCAATTTTGGTTTTCTCAACCAATGTAAAAGAAAAAGTTACAGTAGGGTTGGTACTACTTAAAACATTACTGGTCATTTCAACGTCAACAACCGGCTTGCTTTCATGATAAGAAATGGTTGCAAAAGAAGCAGGATTATAGGAAAAAACCACGAACTCATCATTTTCAGGATAAACATAGGCAGTAGATAAAATATGGGTATTAAGCAAGTATTGATGCAACTCATTTAATGTAATTTTCCCATTGCGGTTAATATCTGCTTTAGGAAAACCGAAAAATCCAAAAGCTTCAGCAATAGAAGAAGAGAAGTAGTTTAAGGTAGCCAATTGAGAGGAATGCCTTTTTTTGCCGTGAATCCAACTTTTTTCATTTCCACCGGCACTAACTAGTACTTTAAAAGATGGGTCTGTAAAAGTGAGGGCTGTTTCACCCAAGGACCCACCTTTACCAATAAAATTGCCACTGTGGCAGGCATCGATAAGGAGGACTTTAATCCCTTTAATTCCTTGAAAAGCATTTTCCAAATCCTTTGGGTAAACTGCTTCTTCTTTGGTACCGTCAGACAAAAGAAGATAGGAGGAACTATTTTGATCTTTTGGTGCTTCTAAGCCGTGAACACTTATATAAAAAAAAGACACATCATTATGGTTAGCCGGTAAAAAAGCTTTACGGATGGCTTTTTTTAAACCCTTTAAGGATCCAATGGTACTGGAATAGATTTTTTGGGAAGGGGGAGATACGAAATTAAAATCACTTCCCTCAAGGGCGGAGGCAACAGTTTTTGCACTGTTAATGAAAGAAGGCCAAGTGTTTTCTTCGCTTAGATAAATATCACTGGTAACAAACAAACTACGATATTTAGGAATAGATGTAAAGGGAGAGCTTTGTGACTCAGAGGCTTGAGCAGTAATAATAGAGAAGAAAAACAAGAAGGAGAAGAATAGAGAAAAAAAGTGGAATAGATCCGTTCTTTTCTTCATAAAAACTCCTCCTTTCATTTCATCGACTTTTGCTCAAAACTATACTATTCTAACATTTTACCTTAAATCTGCAAAAAAGTCATGAAATCATGGCAAAACATAAAGAAAGCGAAAAATTTTTAATTATCCATTAAAAAAGCATTGAAATGTTCGGGAAAATGATATATTATTATAAAAGAAATGACAAAATGTTCGGAAAAGAGAGAAGCGAATGAAAGAATTACATGATGCTATAGAAAAATATGGTGAAGGAATAGGAAGGGATATTGTAAAAGTAGACATGTTTTTAAACCATCGTATTGATGTACAGTTGGCGACTCAAATTGGAAAAGCTTTTTACGAAGAATTTAAAAGCAAAAAAGTCGATTGTGTTTTAACGATTGAAGCCAGTGGTATTGCAACGGCCATTACTACAGCCCAAGCTTTTGGAAATATTCCCGTGGTATTTGCTAAGAAAGAAAAAACTACCAATACCAGTAGTGATGCTTATACAAGCAGGGTATACTCTTTTACTCACAAACAGGAAAACCAAATACGGGTAAGTAAAAGATATTTAAAAGAAAATAGTAATATTTTAATTGTAGATGATTTTTTAGCTAACGGTGAAGCTGTAAACGGTCTAATAGATGTGGTAAAGCAGGCGAAAGGGCACTTGGTGGGAGTTGGTATTTGCGTAGAAAAAGGCTTTCAACCCGGTGGAGAAAAACTGCGAGAACAGGGAATTCATGTAAAGAGCTTAGCAATTGTAGACGCAATAGAAAACGGGAAAATACTATTGCGAAAATAATTGTTAAAATATAAAAAATCAGGGGGAGAAAAAAATGAAAAGATTTGGCGCTATTTTATTTGCATTATTACTGGTGTTTTCCACTTCACTTACAGCATTGGCCTTTGAGCCGATTGCAAAGGACGAACTAAAAGTAGGTTTGGTTTACATTGGTGATGTAGTTGACGGCGGGTATACCTATGCTCACCATCAAGGTATTTTAAAAATGCAAGAAGCATTGAGCTTAAGAGACGATCAATTAATCATTAAAACAAATGTGGCAGAAGGTAGTGGAGATCAAGCCGCATTGCTTGAATTAATCGAAGCAGGTTGCCAAATTATATTTGGAAATAGTTTTGGTTATATGAATGCTATGGAAGAGATGGCTGAAGAATATCCTGAAATTATTTTCTCCCATTGTTCTGGTTTTAAATTTAATGATACCAACTTTAACAACTACTTTGGTGCAATTTATCAAGCACGTTATTTATCCGGAATTGCAGCAGGGTTAAAAACTCAAAGCAACAAAATAGGTTATGTAGCGGCTATGAGCAACCCTGAAGTAGATGGTGGATGTAATGCTTTTGCCCTTGGAGTACAAAAAGTAAATCCTGATGCAACGGTATATATTCAATATACTAATAGTTGGTACGACCCCACCTTAGAACGTCAAACAGCAGAAGCCTTATTAGACTTTGGCTGTGATGTGATTGCTCAACATGTGGATACTGCAATGCCACAAATAGCCGCTCAAGAAAGAGGGGTTTGGGGATGTGGTTATAATGCCGATATGACAAAAGATGCTCCTGAAGGACACTTGGTTGCACCAATTTGGAATTGGGAAGCAGTATATATTAAAGAAGTAGAAGAGGCCATTGCCGGAACTTGGAAGGCTGAAAATTTGTTTTTAGATATGACTGACGGATTAATCGGCTTATCGGAAATCAGTAAAAACGTGGCAGAAGGAACAGCTGAGATCAT
>CAZEIB010000127.1:0-6780 GCA_964511785.1 uncultured Oscillospiraceae bacterium | reverse complement strand
GAATATTTGGTGCCAGTGTAGAAAAAATTGTACTGGCTATTATGGTTTGCACTGCAGTCTTATCTTCTATTTTATCCAATGTGGCAGCAACGGTAATTTTTTTAACTGTTACCTTGGATTTTTTGAAAATTTATGATGATGAAAAAGAACGTAAAAAAAGCGGAAAAGCTTTTATGATTGCCTTGCCTATTGCCAGCATGATTGGTGGTATGTTAACTCCAGCAGGATCTTCTTTAAACCTTTTGGTGCTGGATTTTTTAAAAAAAGACACCTTGGCAATTTTCGGCCAAGAATTCACGGTGTCTTTTGTACAGTGGATGGTAATAGCTATTCCCATTGTTATTGTGCTAATTCCTTTGGCATGGCTTATTATTATGAAAATTAATAAACCAGTGTCAGTACCTAAAGAAAAGCTGGATAAATTTATTGAAGATATGACGGTGAAAGAACCTTTAAGCTTTAAAGAAAAATACGTACTAGCCATCGTATCTGTCATGATTGTTTGTTGGGTACTTAGTTCTTGGTTCCCTGTATTTAATATTGCAGTAGTAGCTATTTTGGGCGTAGCCTTGTTCTTTGTGCCGGGAATAGATGTGATTAAGTGGAAAGATTATGAAAAAGAGATTAGCTGGAGTGCAATTATACTATTGGGTTCAGTTATTTCCATTGGGAATGCGTTAGTTAAAACTGGCGCTAGTGCTTGGCTTGTAAGTAGCATTCTTCCTCAAACAGTGGCGCTACCGCCTATGGCACTATCCTTCTTTATCTCTTTGTTCATCTTTGTTATGCTCCTATTTATTCCTGTGGCGCCGGCATTAATTTCAGTTTTATCCTTTCCTTTAATTAGTTTAGCAATGGGGGTGGGTGTAACACCAATTTTAGTGATGATGACCATGGCTTTAACAGTGTGTAACTGCTTCCTCCTTCCTTTTGATACTGTACCTGTAATTACTTACATGACCGGTTACTATACTAAGGGAGACTTAGCTAAAACCGCCATATGGGTACAGCTAGCTATTGCTACTTTAATTTCCCTATGGTTACCCGTAGGTTTAAAATTGTTAAAGATTATGTAAGTAAGGTACATTTTTAAAAAAGGGTAACGAGAGAAAAAATGAAGGAGAATGTAATTTGATTATTGATATTCATGGACACTATACCACAGCCCCTGAAGCTTTGGGAAAATGGCGTGACAAACAAATTGCCGCATTAACAAATCCTGAAATTGCGAAGACTCTTCGGGTGGAGGATTTAAAAATTTCCGACGAAGATATTATTCGTACCATTGAAGCAAATCAACTTCGTTTAATGGATGAACGGGGAATTGATGTAACCATATTTTCGCCAAGAGCCAGTTTTATGGCTCACCACATTGGAAATTTTGAAACAGGCAAAGCATGGGCATCCATTTGTAATGAGTTATGTTATAGGGTAACCAAACTTTTCCCCACAAGGTTTATAGGTTGTGCTATGTTACCCCAATCTCCAGGGGTGGATCCGAGAACTTGTGTACCGGAAATTGTGAAATGTGTTGAAGAATATGATTTTGTTGCTATTAACTTAAATCCAGATCCTTCGGGAGGACACTGGAACAGTCCGCCTATAACTGATAAGTTCTGGTATCCTATTTATGAAAAATTGGTGGAGTATGATATTCCTGCAATGGTACATGTTAGTTCAAGTTGCAATCCTGCTTTTCATACTACGGGAGCTCACTATATCAATTGTGATACTACTGCCTTTATGCAATTACTAACAGGAGATTTGTTTAAGGACTTTCCCACGTTAAAAATTGTTATTCCCCACGGAGGGGGAGCAGTGCCTTATCATTGGGGTAGATATAGAGGCTTGGCCCAAGAACTTAAAAAGCCGCTACTGGAAAAACACTTAATGGAAAATGTTTATTTTGACACTTGTGTATATCATCAACCGGGGATTAACCTACTCAATGAAGTAATCCATGTAGATAACATATTGTTTGCTTCGGAAATGATTGGGGCAGTGAGAGGAATAGATCCTACTACAGGACATTATTACGATGACACCAAACGTTATATTGAAGCTCTTCCTTTAACGAAAGAGCAACGTTATTTAATATACGAAGGAAATGCCAGAAAAGTATATCCTCGCATCAATAATATATTGGAGAGAATGGGAAAAGAATGAAAGCAGGAAATATTTATGAAATAGGGGTGGTATATAAAAACACCCCTAGAGCACCGAAAGAAAAATTAGAAGCTATTGGAATCCATGGGGTGGCCACCGTACATGAAGCATTAGGACGCATAGGTCTGATGGCCTCTTATATGCGCCCCATTTACCAAGGGGCAAAAGTATGCTGTACTTTTACAACCGGGAGACAATTGGATGATGCACGTAGTTGCTGAAATGATTCAACCTGGAGATGTGGTAGTAGCAGGGGTAACTTCTCCTTCAACAGATGGCTACTTTGGAGATTTATTGGCAACTTCTTTTATGGCTAGAGGAGCGAAAGGCTTAATTATTGATGCTGGTGTACGGGATGTGGCTGATATTACTAAAATGAATTTCCCAATTTGGAGTAAAAATATCAGCGCTAAAGGTACTGTGAAGGCAACTTTAGGCAGTGTGAATATACCTATTATTTGTGCAGGAACTTTGGTAACACCCGGAGATGTGGCTATTGCTGACGATGATGGTATAGTCATTGTTCCTAAAAAATTGTTGGATAAAGCCATTACCGCTTCAGATAAAAGGCAAGCCAACGAGCAGAAAAAAAGACTTCAATTTGAAAAAGGGATGCTAGGTCTTGATATGTATAAAATGCGAGAGAAACTAAAAGAAGCGGGATTAACTTATCTTGATTAAAAAAGGTGAGAGTATGAGAAAATTTGAAAAAACTCCCGGCTGGCTGGATTGGTACGAAAACCCAACAAAACCTGCCTTTATATTACCTAAAGGGGCTGTAGATGCCCACTGTCATGTGTTTGGCCCCGGGGAAGTATTTCCCTATGCACCTGAAAGAAAATATACTCCTTGTGATGCATCAAAAAACGATCTTTTTGCTTTGAGAGATTTTTTGGGATTTGAAAAAAATGTGATTGTTCAAGCCACCTGTCACGGAAACGATAATCGAGCTTTGATAGATGCCTTGAAAGCCTCTAAAGGGAAGGCGCGTGGTGTAGCAACAGTAGAGAAAAAAATTACTGATGATGAACTGGTGGCTCTTCATGAAGCCGGAGTGCGAGGGGTACGGTTTAATTTTGTAAAACGCTTGGTGGATTTTACACCTAAAGATGAATTACGTGAGATTGCTAAGCGGATTGGAAAATTGGGTTGGCATGTTGTTGTTTATTTTGAGGCAGTAGATTTGCCAGAGTTGTGGGACTTTTTTATCAACATCGAAACACCTGTGGTAGTAGACCATATGGGCAGGCCAGATGTAAGTAAAGAGGCAAATGGAGAAGAATTTGCTTTATTTAGAAAACTCATCAGAGAACATGAAAACTTTTGGTGCAAGGTTACTTGTCCTGAACGATTAAGCGTAACAGGCCCTCCTGCTTTGTATGGTGAAAAAAATCCTTATAGGGACGTGGTGCCTTTTGCCAAAGTAATTGTTGAAGAATTTCCTGACAGAGTTCTTTGGGGGACAGACTGGCCTCACCCAAACTTAAAAGACCATATGCCTGATGATGGATTATTGGTGGACTTCATTCCACATATCGCCCCTACTAAAGAACTGCAACAAAAACTACTGGTAGATAACCCCAATCGACTATACTTCAAAGAGGAAGAAGGGTTATAAGATGTTAAGAATTGGAAATTCATTACTTACCTACATATATAAAGGAGAGAGGTTTTTTGCATAAAGTAAACATAGCCCTTGTAGGCGCAGGTGCTTTTGGAATTAAACATTTAGATGGGTTGAAAAACGTTGAAAATGCTATCGTTACCGCTCTTGTTGGCACCAATTTTGATAAAACCCAGCTGGTGGCTGATCAATACGGCATTCCTCATGTATATACAAGTTTGGAAGAGGCTTTAGAAAAAGATGTGTTTGATGCAGCTATTCTATGCACTCCAACACAAATTCATGCCAGTCAAGGCATTGCCTGTTTGAAAGCGGGAAAGCATGTGCAGGTGGAAATACCTATTTGTGACAAGATTGAAGAAGGAAGAGAACTAGTAAAAACCCAAAAAGAAACAGGTCTTATTGCCATGGGAGGGCACACAAGACGATTTAATCCTTCCCACCAGTTTATTCATAATCAAGTAGAAAAAGGGGAATTAACGGTTTATCAAATGGATGTTCAAACTTACTTTTTTAGACGTACGAACACCAATGCTTTAGGTCAACCTCGTTCTTGGACAGACAGTCTGCTTTGGCATCATGCGGCACATACTATCGATTTGTTTGCCTATCAAACTCAAAGTCCTATTGTACAAGCGCACGCCCTTGAAGGAAGGTACCATGAAGAACTAAAAATCCCCATGGATATGAGCATACAACTAAAGGCACAAAATGGTGCCATATGTACGTTATCTTTGTCATTTAACAATAATGGACCTTTCGGCTCTCACTTTAGGTATATTTGTGATCACAATACATATGTAGCAAATTACGATGATTTATTTGATGGATACGATAATCAAGTAGATTTATCCAAAGTAGCGGTAAGCAATAATGGTATCGAATTACAAGATAGGGAATTTATCAATGCTATTTTAGAAAACCGGGAGCCTAACGGCAGTGTAAAACAGGTTTTTCCCTGCTATGAAGTAATTGCAAATCTTGAACAACAGTTAAAAAAGGCTGAAGGAGCAAAAACAAAGGGTGCAAATTCCTGAAGGAATTAAATAAAGAGTATTTTTTACAGCATAAGGAGGAAAAATGATGAAAAAAGAAATTTACGGAACGACCATTTTCGATGGAAAAATCTCCTCAAAAGGCTATGCATTAAACAAAATGTGCTACTCCTTTAATAAGCAAGCAAACCGGGAGGAATTTTTGAAGGATGAAGATGCTTATTGCGATAAGTACGGTTTAAATGAAGAGCAAAAAGCCGCTATAAAAGCAAAGAATGTTTTATCCTTATTGGCAGCCGGGGGAAATGCTTATTACCTAGCAAAATTCGGTGGTATTTTTGGATTGGACATGCAAGACATCGGTGCGCAACAAACTGGAGTTACTAAAGAAGAATTTAAACAGAAACTACTTGATTGGAGGAATAGCTAATGGCTAAAATTGTAGGTATGTTGAATGTATCTCACATTCCCGCTATTGGAGGCGCTATTGCCAACAAAAAACAGGCAGAACCTTATTGGAAGCCTTTTTTCGATGCCTTTACACCGGTACATGAGTGGCTAGAGAAAATCAAACCCACCACTGCAGTAATTTTTTATAATGATCATGGGCTGAATTTCTTTTTAGATAAAATGCCTACTTTTGCCATAGGGACAGCACCTAACTATACTTCTGCTGATGAAGGCTGGGGAATTCCTGTGTTTAGTGAATATCCTGGAAACGAAGAATTATCTTGGGAGTTGGTAGAAGCCCTTCATGACAATGAATTTGATATGGTTGTTTGCCAGGAAATGATCGTAGACCATGCAGTAACCATTCCTGTGGAACTTTTTTGGCCAAACCAACCTTGCCCTGTTAAAATTGTTCCTATTAACATCAATACGGTACTATTTCCAGCTCCTGAACCTGCACGATGTGAAAAATTAGGTTTAACTGTTGGAAAAGCTATTGAGCAATGGGACAAGGATGAAAGAGTCTTAATCATCGGGACTGGCGGTCTTTCTCACCAGTTGGAGGGATTACGTGCAGGCTTTATGAATAAGCAGTTTGATACCGAGTGTATGAATAACCTAGTAAACAATAACAAATGGTTTAGACAATATACTTCTCGTGAAATTGTGGAATTAGCCGGAACACAAGGTTTGGAAGTTATTAACTGGGTAGCTGCCAGAGGAGCCTGTCCAACGCATATGAGAGAAGAGTATCGTTTTTACCATATTCCGATTTCCAACACTGCCGCTGCCATTCAGGCACTGGAACCTGTTGAAGAGTAAGTCTATTTTCACTATATTTTAGTGCTCATTGGTACATCCTAACGACTATTTCAATTTTGACCTTTAGCGGTCGGATTTAAATCAGCCGCCCTTGGGACATATGTAAAGGAGAAACCATGGCTACACAAAAGTCTATTCCTTGTTGTTTAATGCGAGGAGGAACCTCTAAAGGTCTATTTTTTCTATTAAAGGATTTACCGCAAGACATTAATGAACGTAACAAAATATTATTGGCTGCGATGGGCTCCCCCGATCCAAGACAAATTGATGGGGTAGGAGGAGCACATCCCTTAACCACCAAAGTAGGTATGGTTGATAAAAGCACTACAGCCGGAGTAGATATTGATTTTTTATTTGCTCAGCTTCAGCCTAACAGTGACATTGTAGACACCAAGGCGAACTGTGGTAATATGCTGGCAGCAGCAGTGCCCTTTGCCTTAGAAAAAAACTTGCTTGTCCCGCAAGGGGAAACATCAACGTATCGAGTACTTACTTTAAATACCGGTATGGTCAGTGAAATTACAGTGAGTACCCCAAAGGGAGAAATAACTTATTTGGGCGATACGAGAATTGACGGAGTACCCGGCACAAGTGCTCCTGTAAAAATCAGTTTTTTAGATATGGCAGGATCTATTGCTAAGAGTTTACTTCCTACCGGAAAAGTATTAGATCCAGTTAAAGGGGTTCAAGTAACCTGTGTTGACAATGGGATGCCCGTTGTTT
>CAZEIB010000126.1:0-6783 GCA_964511785.1 uncultured Oscillospiraceae bacterium | reverse complement strand
TTGGAATAGTCAACTAAAGTGCAGTCGATAAACGTATAAAAAGTAATTTGGTTAGGCAGCTGTTTTCCTGGCAATCTTTTGCTTGTAAATTATGGGCGGCCAGCCACCGGGGTTGGTTGTATAAATTCTCTGCCTATTATAGTAAATCATAATGTAACGAAAAATGATGGTCTTCACTAGATCCATAGGGAGTTTTTTTGTATTAATTCGGTACAGTTTTTCTTTCTTAAGAGTAGCGAAAAAGCTTTCCATCCGAGCATTGTCATAACATCTTCCAGTACCACTCATGCTTTGGATAGCGCCATGTTTTTCCATTGAAAGGCGAAAAGCTGTGCTTGTAAATTGACTGCCTCTGTCTGAATGAAGAATCACGGAGTGTGCTTTTGTGTACTGGCAAGCAGCTTCCAATGCTTTCACGCATAAGTCTGTCCGCATATTATCTGCCATGGATAATCCTACAATTTCTCCGTTAAAGCAATCCAAGATAGGTGCAACGTAGAGTTTTCCGTCTAAGCATGGGACTTCTGTAATGTCTGTCAACCATTTTTGATTAGGTGCTTTAGCTGTAAAGTCCTGTTTAATGAGGTTTTCAGCTTTTTGTGCCTCAGCGTCTTCTCGGGTAATCCCATTGGGATGGTGTTTTGCTTTGTGTAATAGATTGTGTTCCTTCATAATGCGATAGACGGTGGAATAGCTGACCTTCACATTATCCTGCTTCAAAGCAAGATGGATGCGCTTGGCACCATAGTTATCATTGTCCGGATGTTCTTTGATGACTTTTTGTATTTCGACCAGAAGAAACGCACGTCTTTTCCAACGATTAGAAGGACGTAGACTACGGTAGTAGCCTGATTCACTAACCTGCAACACCTTGCACAGCTCCTTGATATTCCAATCCTCACGGCGCAAGGTGATATATTTGTATAACTGAGCAGGCTTCACCTCTTCCGGTCTTTGGCGAAAAAACCAAGAGCATCCTTTAGTATCTCATTAGCTCGCTGTAACTCTGCGTTTTCTCGTTGTAATTCAAGTTCACGAGGGCTCATACCTTCCTTGTTTTGATAGGGGTGCCCACTACCTACAAAAGCACTTTTCCCGTATTGTTTGCGCTTACTCCGCCAACTACACAAAGTTGCATAAGATATTCCCAGTTGATCTGCTGCTTTTTTTACTCCAACTTCATCTGATAGCTTAACTGCTTCTTCCTTGAATTCCTTTTTGTATTTGAGATTCATCCCGTCAACGCCTTTCTTTCTTTTTCTCTTTCTATTTTACCTCTTTTATACGTTTCGGGACTCTATTATTTTTATACCACTCCATGTACAAGGGCTAACAATTTTCCTTCTTCGAAGGAAAATAAACCATGAATGTTTCTGGTGGCATAATCTTTTCTTTCTCCCGTTGGTAAGGTAAAAGAAGATAGTGTAGTTTGAGGGTTGTTGCTATAGAAGTCGTATTTAATAAACAGTTTGTCTTCTTCACAGCCCATTACAAGTATTTTCACAAATTCTTCATCTTCAAGGGCTTTTGTCAGGTCTTCTTTTTCCCAATTTAAAATAATCTTTTTTTCAAAATTTAGTTCGCCATTTTCTTGATTTACAAGTATAGCCACCCCGGTAAGGGTGTTTAAACCATAAAGTTCATTGTTCCACATAAACAATTGATGGAAAAGGCGATTGCTCTTTTCCCCTAATTTCTCTAGGGCTTGATCTTGGCTTTGAAAAAACAACTCCTCCTCCTCAATCCCGGGAAGAAGATCAGACAATAGAACAGGTTCTTCCTCTCCCAAAGTATAGCGATAAATACGAGTGGGAAATAAAATATAAGCTTCTGTTTCATTAAGAACCCAATCCATAGGTTGTACATAGGGAACAATATTTTCTCCTATCCAGGTAGCATCAAACAAGTTCTTATTTGTTACGGTAGCTAGAGAAGGAAAAAAACCTAAGGTTGATAGTAAAATAGCTACGATTAAGAAGGAAAGAAACTTTTTTATTGTTTTTTTCATTTTATTTATTCTCCTTTACATATTGGTAACGGTTTTCAAGTTACTAATATAACGAAAAAACTTCCCGCTTTCTTCCATTTTTCCAAAGAAAAAAGAACTTTTTTCAAGTTCTTTTTTCTTTTCTATCTTTGCTGCTATTCATTTTCAAGGGCTACCATTTGCACTCGTCTATTTGCCTCTGAAATAAACTGACTTAAATTCATAGCACCGTTTATGTAGTTTTCAAGCAGTGTGGATAGGTTACTCTCTTCATCACTACTATATAAAATATTTCCTTTGCTCACAAAAAGGCTTGGTACATACCCATTAAAGACCTCTATGCCTTCGGCACTAACAGCCCAATACATATCATCTTTATTTTCCAATTCCTTTTTTAGATACCTCAAACCTTCTTTTACCATAGCTTTTTCTTCTTCCGGACCGGACTCTAGTTGTTCTTCCATTTCTTTAACCATTTCTTCTATATAAGCCAGTTCTTTTTCGTAGTTTTCATTTTTTATCGGCTCGTTTTCATCTGCATACATGACTATTTTGTTTTCATCCCGATAATTATTCATCACTTCTTCTAAGTAATCCATGGCTAATTCTTTGTTTTCACTTCTAGGATTAATAAAAGCAATGGTTACATGAACCGATTGAGCAATATCCATTCCCTCATCTAAAGGAAGAACCAAAGGCTTTTCATAGTTATTGCTTCTTTGACTAATTAAACTAGACCCTCCCCTACTAAAAAGGCCTTCTTTATACTCTTCTTCTCCTCCCATTACAGCTACACTAGCATTTTGAGCACTTTGATTGCTACTTGGCAAATTCATCTGTTCAATTTTCTCCATCATTTTTCTGAATAAGTCTGTATCAAAATTTAACAGTTCACCTTGTTTTTGGTAATATTCCATATAAGCTTCAATAATGGTATAAATTAATTCTTCTTTGGTTAACTTGTTAGATCCGGAGAAAAATGCAAATTCTTCATAGTCATGTTGCAAGTCTTGTTCCCACCTAGCAGCAAGGTCTAAAAACTCCATATAACTTTTGGGAATATCCTCTTGAGTTAACCCTACTTTTTCCCAAACTTCAATGATATAAGATAAACTTGGAAAAGGGAGGGCATCTTCTGGTACAGCATAAATTTGTCCATTATAAGTAACGGCATTTTGTAAATAAGGATATAGCCTGGCTATTTTATCAGCAATATTTTGATTTTCTGTTAAAGGATAAGCGTATTCTTTTTTCATAATGGTTTCAAAATCAAAATATCCTGGGCTAATGTAAAAAATATCTGTCATGGTTTCACCGGATTGAATCGCTTGGGTCATAGCTTGACCACTTGCATAATTTTCCGTATTCCAATCGATATTAACAATAGGCACTTTCGGGTGTTTTTCATAAAAAGCTTTTTTCACCATTTCATTATATCCACCGCCACTAATAGAAAGAGTGGTGGTAGGAACGTTTTTAGGATCTACATTTTTAAGGGTAACGCCCAAACTCCAACCATTAAAAAGGATATAAGTATCTTCCTCGGTAATCCACGCTTTTTGCCCTTTATCCCCATAGGCATCATCAATATATCCAACCACTTCCCCTTCTTTTCCCGGTAATAGTTTATATATTTTTGAAGATACACTATAGTAAATGGCATCCTCGCTTTTTTTATAAGCAATCCCTAATCCATTATTGGGAATTTGGCTTACAACTTCTTCTAAACGATCTTCTTTAGGAGAAAATACTTGCAGGGTAATATCCTCCATTTTTTGTGTTTCTTGATTATAAGCATTTTCCTCATCATAGACCACTGCTAACAGTTTTCCTTCCTTATAGTCTACTAACCGATGGATGAATTTTGTACTATATTCTTTTTTTTCGTTGTTTTTTAGATTGATTGAAAATAAATTTTTTTCAGGGTAGCCCATATTCCCGTAGGATGCTACAGTATAAAATAAATCGTCATCAAAAACGCCTTCAAAAATAGTTTCCTGAAAATCATCTTCTTCTTTTTTTGCAACTGTTAAAGTAGTTTCTTCTTGTGTTATCTCTCCTGTTTCTTGGTTAATGAGCATCACCTTGCCATTTAACCCGTTAATAGCAAACAACTTTTCTTCCCAAATAAAAAGATTGGTTAATATTTTTTCCGCTTCTTCTCCAAGTTTTTCTTCTGCTTCTTCAAAGGAAGAGAACCATCTTCCTTCTCCTTCTTCAAGGTTTAAATATTTTACTAACAACTCTGCCTTTTGGGTTTGAATGTCATAAGTGTAAATTTCACTATCCATTAACACATATATTTTCCCATTGTCATAAACCATATCTTGAACATTGATATTTTCACGATCTTTTTGTTCTTCTGATAAAGTTTCCATAAATTCTTTGTCAAAAATTACCGTTCCTCCCGCTGTTGCAAAAGCGAAAGAAACACTGCTTATTGTCATTACTAGTATTAATAAATAGGTTATCATTCTTTTTTTCATCTTAATCCTCCTTATTAAAGCATGCTTTCCTCTTTACATCATAACTCATATTGATTTAAATTGGGATATTTGTAAATGAATTTTTTGTAAATTAAAAGGCAAACGCCTTTATAAACATTTGCCTTTTAACCATTTAGATTCTATTACACAAAACGAATTCCCTCTTTTGCCTGTTGGGCATGGTA
Organism: uncultured Oscillospiraceae bacterium; assembly: GCA_964511785.1. Lineage (GTDB taxonomy): Bacteria > Bacillota > Clostridia > Christensenellales > Aristaeellaceae > CAYFQH01. The sequence continues at coordinate 2,125 of CAZEIB010000126.1, read as the reverse complement.
ACGCTTTGTCAGTCTTTTGATTCTGTCATAAGGATTTAGCAACTTACTTAAAGAGCGATCGTGGTTTAAAGTAGCAATTAAGTAAGATAAATATTTGCTCATATCCGCCTTAATAAACCAAGGAGCCTTCTCTAATTCCGGTCTGGTATAAGTTAAGTTGGTAGACACTACTTTTGAAATAATTCCTTCTTCGTAAGCCTTTTGAAATTCTTCCACACCATTGGTAAAAAGAGAAAAAGTAGCAGAAGTATAAATACGATTAGCCTTACGTTTTTTAAGTTCTCTGGCTAAATCCAACATAGAATCTCCTGAAGAAATAATATCGTCTGCTACAAAAACGTCTTTCCCTTCTACAGATTCTCCTAAGTATTCATGGGCAATAATAGGGTTACGCCCATTTACAATTTGAGTATAATCTCTTCTTTTATAAAACAACCCCATATTTACCCCTAAAACAGAAGAGTAGAATATATTACGATCAATAGCTCCTTCGTCAGGGCTAACAATCAACATATGGTCTTTATCCGTTAAAATGTCTTTTTCTTCTCGAAAAAGCCCTTTTAAAATTTGATAAGAAGGCATTACGTTTTCAAAGCCAATTAAGGGAATAGCGTTTTGTACACGACTATCATGAGCATCAAAGGTAATAATATTGGTTACCCCCATGTTTTCAAGTTCATGAAGGGCCATAGCACAGTCTAAACTTTCCCTTGAGGTGCGCCTATGTTGGCGCCCTTCATATAATAAAGGCATAATTACATTAATACGTTTTGCTTTACCACCAATGGCTGCAATAATACGTTTTAAATCTTGAAAGTGATCATCAGGAGACATGGGTACTTCTTTACCATACATTTGATAGGTTTCATCATAAGCGCCTATATCGCAAAGAATATAAATATCATATCCTCTAACACTTTGCTTAATCATTCCCTTGCCTTCTCCGTTTCCAAAGCGAGGGCATTGTACATCTACCAAAAAATTGTCTTTTTCAAATCCCGGAGCTACTGCTAACAAACCATTTTCTTGCATCTCGTGCTGATAAACTTCCTGCTGGGTTCTCCACTTCATCAACCATTCATTTACTTTTATTCCCATTTCTTCTGTGCCCCTCATAGAAATCAAACCTAAAGGGCCATAAGGCACGGTTAAAAAGTCGTCTTCCTGATTCCAAGAACTAACAAAGTCTGTCACACCATCAACCTCTTTTCAATATTTCCTAAGTTAGGCTTATCTATTATAGCAGAACAACCTTCAATTGAGAAGTAAAGTATAGCTTTATTTAACCCCTTTCCTTTAACTTCTCTATCTAGACAAAAGAAAGTAAAACCCTTACACTATTATATAGATTGTAAATTTCCAATCATTACAACAGTTCCTCAAAGAAAGAAGGATTTACCATGACCAAAACAGACCAAATTCGTCAAGCGACCACCCAGGCACTAAAAGACCATGATAAAAAGCGCCGTGAAGCTCTTTCCATTCTCCTTGCGGCCTTAAAACTTAAAGCTATTGATAAAAGAGAACCCTTAACCCCTGAAGAAGAGGACCAAGTTATTTTAAAAGAGATTAAACAAATGCAAGAAACTATTGATACTGCCCCTAGCGATAGAATAGAAATTATTGCAAATGCTAAGGAGCGTATAAGTATTTACGAAGCCTTTGCTCCTAAACTAATGAATGAAGAAGAAATTAAAACAGAAATTTTAACTGCTTTTTCCGATTTAGGTTTAGAAGAGCCCACAGGAAAAGATAAGGGGCTTATTATGAAAAACTTAATGCCCAAGCTTAAAGGAAAAGCTGATGGCGCTTTAATTAATCAAGTTCTTGCACAACTATTAAAGTAGAGTGCTATCAATGACGCCATTAAGCTTATATATTCATATTCCTTTTTGTAAAAGCAAATGTAGTTACTGCAATTTTTTCTCCTTTCCCTCTACTGAAGATGAAATGAGCAACTACTGTAAGGCGCTAATTCATGAAATCCATCTAGAAGGAGACTTACATAAAAATTTCATTCTACAATCTATCTTTATAGGTGGAGGCACTCCTACAATTTTACCCACAAAGCTATTAGAAGGGGTATTAAAGGCTGTTCAGAATGCTTTTCATCTATCAAAAAACA
>CAZEIB010000125.1:0-6822 GCA_964511785.1 uncultured Oscillospiraceae bacterium | reverse complement strand
ATCAACAAAAAACGGTCTATCTTTTTATGATAGACCGTTTTTTTTGTTAATGATGATTTATAAACCAAAGTGAGCGTTTAATAATTCAACAGCTTTTTGTGCAGTTTCTGCAGTAGCAGCAGCACAGCGAGCTAAACGTTTTTCATCGCCCATTTCAGTAATTTCGTTGGCTTGCATAAACTTGGTAACTGATTCGGCACAGTTAACAGAGTTTGAAATAGTTTTAGCTGTTTCATAATTGCTAGGGTCATAAACAGGGAATTCATGGCCGGAATACCATTTAAAAAGTTCGGCAGTAATGGCTTTGGAATCGGCTGGTTCACATAGTAAACCAACAGCCCCAATAGCACCACCTAAAGAACCACATAAGGAAGCAGCACCATAACCGGCAGCGCCGTTTGCATACATTCTGGCATTAACTTGGTTGTAGGGATAACCAAATTTTTCTCCCAGCTGGCCCATAATGGCATAGAAAGAACCGGCAGCACAACCGCCATACTCATAAAAAGCATCGTAACCTAACTTTAAGGTTTCTTCAGGATCAAGCTTTTTGTATTCAAAAGGATATTCTGGTGGAGCAATTTCTTGCTCGGCTATAACATGGTTGGTAGTTAACAAGGAACCGGCTACACCAAAAGCAGCAGCTCCGGCAGCAATTTTACCAGCAGAAGTCATAAAATCGCGGCGACTTTGCAATTTCTCGTTTTGTTTCATGAATCATACCTCCTAAAATTCCAAAGATGGGCACAACCATCAAAGTGTTTACATTGTAGCAGAAAGTTTGTTATTTATCAAACAAAACAAGGAAGTAGAACAAATAGTGAACAATACATTAGCTTATTAGAATATAGGAATTTAAAAGAAAATTTAAAAGAAAAATTTAAAAGAGCAATAGCAACAATGATGATTAAAAGAGTAGGAATAAAGAGAAATATGTTATAATGAAAGAACTTTTTAAAGGAGGTCCTTTTATGAAAAAAAGCTATGTTCCAGTGAAAAAACTCTTTTTGTATATAAGTATTTTTTTAATGGTCTTTTCAATGGTTTTCCCTTTACAGGGGAGGGCAGAAGACTTGACCCAAAGAAACCAAAATCTTCGTGTTCTCTTGAGAAGGCTGAATGTTGAAAATAGAATGGACATTCAAATAGCCGGAAGTTATTTGCTGAAATCCGGTGAAATGACCATGGTATTAAAACCACAAAGTAAAGTAACTGTGTTGTTAGAACAAGAGCAATTTTATATTTTTACAGATCAATTCCATGTTGCATGTGGTAAAGAAGTGATTTTTGCTAGATATCAGCACCAGCCAAATCAAGAAAATGGCTTATACTTACTTGAAGGAAAAAACTTGTATGAAGGAGACTTACACTTAACTATAAATGAAGAGAAGATTCAGCCTGTTCTTTACATACAGCTAGAAGACTATTTACATGGGGTTGTAGCCTATGAAATGAGTGACCAGTTTCCTATTGAAGGGCTAAAAGCCCAAGCTATAGCGGCAAGAACCTATGCTATTGGGAAAATGCAAAATCAAGGAAGTTACGATTTGGTTGATACTACCAATGACCAAGTATATAAAGGAAGAAACTTTACTTATCAAAACACGGCTAAAGCTATAGAAGAAACCAAGGGGATCTGTGGAGTTTACCAGAGGAAATTTGCCAATTGCTATTATACAGCCAGTAATGGCGGACAAACAGAACTGGCTTCTCATATATGGGGAGGAAAAGACCCAGGGTATATTGTGATGCAAGAAGACCCTTATGATTACAAAAACCCTCAAAGCCCTGTAAAAACATTAACAATTTATAAAAACCATACAGAAAAAACCCCTTCTAGTGAAGTTTTACAGCAAGTGCTTGCTAAGGAAATGGAAAAAACCTTAATAGAAAATGGGTTAAGCAGCCACTGGGAAAATTTACGTATTGATAAGGTAGACAAGATGCAATTAAAGGAAGCGAAGTTTCCTTCTCCTTCAAAATTGTATACACAAATGGAAATTACTTTTTCCTACTCTGCTAAAGACCTAATCGGGGCATCTTTTTATAAAAGCAGGCCTCAAGGAAATTCTCAAAAGAAATATGATGTGATTTCCCTTTCAAACAGTAAAAATCCATTACCAACACCCACTCCTTTTTTTGCAGCCCCCGCACCGGTAAACCCCTTGGAAGAAGATATTGATTTTTTCTCTCCTCCAGATAAAGAAGAAAGAAAAGACATTCCCACGTCACTTCCCCAGCAGCCTACTTTAACCCCTGCACCAACAGAAAACCCCTATCTTCACGCCCCTTTTATTGCTCAAGGAGAAATAACCCTCACTTTTCCTTTTTTCCCAACCAACGATGGTATACTAGGACTATCCATTAATAGTGGCGATAATGAGTTAATAACCCTTGAAGAAAAAGAAGACCGCTATATTCTATCGGCTCGGCGCTTTGGACATGGGGTAGGTTTAAGCCAAAGGGGAGCCCAACAAATGGCCCAAGAAGGGAAAAGTTATTTAGAAATACTACAGTTTTACTACCCTACTATGGAATTGATTACCTTGGCGGAACAAGCCTCCCTTTTAACAACTGTTGAGCCAATATTGGTAAATACACCGGGCCCTATGGCCAGCCCTACTCCTAAACCCACCTATATGCCTGTAACAGAGGAGCTTAAAGAAAAAGAGCAGTTAGGGGAAGTAACCAATATTGAAGAAAATTCTTACTTAAACCTTCGAAAAGAGCCCAATACATCCTCAGAAGTACTAATGGCTTTATTTAAAGGACAGAGGCTTATTGTTATTTTTGATGAGCAGACTCCAAAAGGTTGGTACCATATTAAAACCGATGTGATTGAGGGATTTGTGGCACAAGAGTTTATTAATATTTTACAGTAATAGGGCTATAAGAAAAGATATGTTATAATATAGTGAAATTTATTTGAGAAGAGGTGGAAACTATGTCGCAAGAAGCTTACGAAATTGTAGCATTGGCGTTAAGGTATTGGTTTACTTTTTTAGGATTGCTGATTATGTGGCATAGTTTTTCATGGCTTAGAAAAGGGCGGAAACATCGTAAGCATCGTTTAGAGAAATTGCCTGATGCCGGATTAATCGGGGAGCTTGTAGTAATTTCGGGCAATAACGAGCTTGAAACAGGAATGATTTTACCGGTACCCCGAGAAGGGACTATTGGAAGTGCCAGAATTTGTGATGTTCATTTGGCGGTTTCCGGAATCAACCCAAGACAGGGAGATTTTAGGTTTAAAAATGGTTTAGGACTAATGGTATTTCCTGCCAGAAAACGAAAAATTGAAATTGACGGGAAAGAATATACCAGTAAAGGGGAATATGGCTTAATGCATCATGGTTCCAAAATAACCATTGGAGACTTGGTGTTGCGCCTTAGGCTTTTTGTAGGATTAGAAACAAATCGTGCCCTTTTACAACCCTTAGAAGAAAAATCCTTGCAGGAGTATGTAAAAGAATATTACAAAGCCCATTCGCCTATTACAGATGAAGAAAGTACTGTAAACTGGGAAATTGCGACAAAACCTTATGTTCGAATTCCTAGAGACTGGGAAGAAAATGAAGAAAATTTTGAACTTTCCACGGCTGAAGAAACTTCTTTACAAGAGGAAGGTGGGGAAGGATTTGTGATTAATAGCTACCTCTATCCGGAAAAAGAAGAAAGAAAAAAGAAGCGGTTCAAAAAAAGAAAATCGTAGGAGGATGTTGAATGGCAACCATGGCACAAAAAGAGAAAAAGGCGGGAAGATTATTGGTGATTGCAGTAATGCTGTTTTTCTTCAGCGCTTTTATGCTTATTGCCTTAAAGGAACTGCCGGAAAACAGTGGTGCTTTAATTTTGGCTTTTGCAGTACCCATTATTATTCTAATGGGTACCATGGTACTACCCAAACTTTTTCCCGGAGATAGGCTCTTGTTGTCTTTGGTAAATTTTCTATGTGCATTAGGGGTGCTAGTATTATATAGCACAGACCCTGCTAATGGAATACGCCAAAGTATAAACTACGGTGCCGGGGTTATTGCCATGGTGATTTGTGTGTTTTTTATTCGTGGGGTAAAACGATGGGAAAAATTGGCTTATATGCTTATTCCCTTAACGCTGCTATTTATTGCTTCCCCTTTAATATTGGGAAAAGAAGTGAACGGGGCTAAAAACTGGATATACATTGCCGGTGTTTCCGTACAGCCCAGTGAAATTGCCAAGGTACCTTATTTGCTAATTTTAGCTCATTTTATGAGCCGAAGAAAAATGTTGCCCTGGATGATTTTAGGGGTGGGCTGTATGGGGATTTTAATGTTGCAAAAAGACTTGGGCACGGCTTTGGTATATTATGTAGTCACCCTGTTATTGTTTTATGCTTCAACCAGCAACTTACCTGTTACTTTATTAGGAGTAGCAGGAGGGGGAGCAGCTGCAGTAGTAGGGTATAAAATGTTTGCCCATGTAAAAAAAAGAGTGGCTATTTGGCTAAACCCTTGGAGGGATGCATTAGGATCCAGTTATCAAATTGTTCAATCTCTTATTGCTATTGCCAACGGCGGGCTTTTTGGTGTGGGGCTGGGCCTTGGAAACCCAACCTCTATTCCCATTTACTATACGGATATGATTTATGCGGTTATTTGTGAACAATTTGGTATTATTTTTGGATTATGTGTACTTGGCATGTATATTGCTATTGTGGTACGGGGATTTTATATTGCAGTAGATGCCCGGCACAGTTTTCATGGATTAATTGCCATGGGAGGAATTATTTTAATTGGCTTTCAAACTTTCTTGATTGTAGGGGGCGTTATTAAAATGATTCCCTTAACAGGGGTTACGATGCCTTTTGTAAGCTACGGAGGAAGCTCTTTGGTTTCAAGCTTATGTATTGCAGGCTTAATTCAAGGGGTAGGCAGTATTAACGAAGAAGATCTGAAAGAAGATACTCATTTGGCCACTATGTACATAGCAGAGGATAGTTATTAAGGAGGAAATTGTGAAAAAACAACGTGGTAATTTCAGACTGATTACCTTTTTTCTCATACTATTAATTTGTTCTTTAGCTGTATACGAAAGTTATAGCTTGTTTATGAATGGTTCTCGCTGGGTAACCAACAGTACAAACCCAAGGGTAAAAGCCCAAAGTGCCAATGTAACCCGGGGGAATATTTACGATAGAAACAATGTTTTGCTGGTAAGTACCCAAAACGGGAAAAGGGTTTTTCAAAAAAACAGCAATAGCCGCAAAGGGATCATCCATGTAGTAGGGGACGAAGAGCGGAACGTGGCCAATGGGGTGGAAGGCTTTCATGCAGGGTATTTACTGGGATTTGATACAACCCTTGTAGAACGAGTGATGCAATTGGTTGAGCAAAATCAAACACGTAAAGGGGACGATTTAGTATTAACCATTGACAGTAAGTTAAGTACTTATATTTATGAGCAGTTTTCAAACCGTACAGGTAATAGAAACGGAGCAGTGGTAGTAAGTAATTATCAAACAGGAGAGATCTTGTCCATGGTTAGTTTTCCTTCTTTTGACCCTCAAAAAATAACAGACAGGTTAAAAGAGGATCAGGAAAATCCTTTTTGGAACAGAGCAACCCAAGGGCTGTATCCTCCTGCCAGTACATTTAAAATCATTACCTTAGCCAGTGCATTGGAAAATTTGCCTGATGCTCAAAGCAGAACCATGGTGTGCACCGGTCATTTACCTGTAGGTGAAGGTGCTGTAACCGATGCAGGGGGAGCAGCTCATGGGGAAATTACTTTAAAAGAAGCTTTTGCAGTAAGTTGTAACAATGTTTTTGCTTCTTTAGCATTAGAACTTGGGGATAAAAAACTGCAAAAAACGGCACATAAATTTGGCTTTGATGATAATTTTCTTTTTTCTGATTTGGTTCTTTATAACAGTTCTTATCCAACGGAAAATCGTAATGACTGGGAAATTGCCTGGTCGGGAGTTGGTCAGAGCGCTATTGTAGCAACCCCCATGCATATGTGTATGATTGCCGGGGCCATAGCCAATGATGGGAAAATGATGGAAGCAAAATTGTTAAAACAAGTTAACAATAACAATCAAAGCGATACTGCCATCATACGGAAAAACTTACATCCTACAGTATATAAACGAGTAACCAGTAGCCAAAATGCAAAAGTGATAAAAGAATATATGACTCAAGTAATCACCCATGGGTCAGGATATAATGCTTCTATTAAAGGCAGCAAAATAGGAGGAAAAACAGGATCGGCCCAAACAGTGCTATCAGGAGAAAGTGTAACCCATGCTTGGTTTGTTGGCTATATGGACGATGAAGAACATCCCTATGCTTTAAGCATTGTGGTTGAAAAAGGAGAAAGTGGAAGCCGTATGGCAGCCCCCTTGGCAAAAAGTATATTTAACTACCTAAAAAAGAATGACTAAAAAGAATTTTAAAAAACCGTACAAAATGTGCGGTTTTTTAAGTTTTTTATTATCCAAACACTTTGGGCTGGTAAAACGTCTTATTAGTGAAAGGCTTAAAAAAGGAGGGAAGAAGGTGAATATTGGTGATCTTTATGAAAAATATGGCCAAGAACTTGAAAGAACCATGATTCAATTTTGCGGCCAGGTAGAGCTTGCAAAAGACGGGAAGCAACAGGCTTTTTTAAAAGGGGTTATGTACCAAAAACAATTAGAACAAATGCCGGAAAAAGCAGCAAAAGCTTGGCTTTTTACCACCTGCCGAAACCATATTATTGATGAAATACGTAAAAAACAAAAAACTGTTTTCTTCAATAGGCAAAGTTTTTTAGAAGGAAAAGAAGAGATAAACTATAATAAAA
>CAZEIB010000124.1:0-6850 GCA_964511785.1 uncultured Oscillospiraceae bacterium | reverse complement strand
CTTTGCCAGCTGGTCATAATAATCACAGCTTCTATTTGTTCATCTTCTAAAAGAATATTGCTATCAGAAGTTCCTTTTGGGATAATTCCTTTTTTTTCTTCTACCATTTTTTGCATTTGTTCTATACGTTCCGGCAAAGCATCACAGACATGGACAATGTTCACATCTTCCATATTTAAAAGAGTTTTTGCCTGTTCCACACAGCGGTTTCCAAGGCCAATTAAGCCAATATTTACGTTTCTTCCTACAGCACCCATCAAAGACATAGGACTTCCTCCTTATTGTTAAAAAAATTATGCAAAAGGATATATATATATCTATTACAATAGCATATATTGATCATTGGAACAAGGAAGGATGGATAAGGAAAGTATTTGTTTTTTCAAAGAGCCTCCCTCATTAAAAAAGCATCTAAGAACCTTCCTGTTTCTCGTGAGCTGTTTTCTTCTGGTGTACTTCATTTTACAATCTACTTATTGTAAGAAAAGAGAAAAGACCTACTCCTTTGTTGCACATAGATAAAAGCCATTATATAATAAAATCAAGAGGTGAAAGAATGTATCGAATTTTAATTGTAGAAGACGATGAAAAAATAAACAATAAAGTGGTAGAGCATTTGCAAAAATGGGGATATAGTGCAAAAGGAATAGAAGATTTTTCTGATGTTCTTAAAACCTTTGTCTCTTATGATCCTCATTTGGTATTGCTAGATATTACTTTACCCTTTTATAATGGCTATTATTGGTGCGAGGAAATACGCAAAATATCAAAAATTCCTATAATTTTTTTATCTTCAGCGGCTGATGATATGAACATTGTTATGGCAATGAACGTAGGTGCAGATGATTTTATTCCTAAACCTTTTGCTTTAGAAGTACTAATGGCAAAAATTCAAGCGCTCCTTAGAAGAAGTTATGATTTTAGTGGAACCCATAGTGTTATAGAGCATCAAGGGGCTTTATTAAATATGAAGGATGCCACGTTAGTGTATGAAAATGACACGGTGGATTTAACGAAAAATGAATATAAAATATTACTTACCTTGCTTGAAAACAAAGGAAAAGTTATTTCAAGGGAAGAACTCATGGAAAAACTATGGGAAAGTGATAGTTTTGTAGATGAAAACACATTAAGTGTGAATGTTGCCAGATTAAGAAAAAAACTAGATGAAATAAAGCTTGAAAATTTTATTGTTACTAAAAAAGGAATGGGGTACATTATTGAAAACCAATAAAGAAACAAGAAGGTACTTAGTAAAAGAATATTTAAAAGATCAAAGGCCTTTAATGGTAGGTGCAGGTGTTTTTTTTGTAATTCTTTTATTACTGTATTATTTATATAATCTTCCTTTTCAAACAGCTTTGTATATGCTGCTTTTATGTAACTTCTTTTTATGGGCTTGGCTAATTTGGAATTTTAAAAACTGGAGAAGAAAGCATAGACAAATTCAAAGTTTAGCAAAAAACGTAACAGCCATTCAAGAGCATTTACCTAAAAACCATACTTTTATTGAAAAAGACTATCAAAATCTCATTAAAATTCTCTATGATGAAAATGAAAAAACATCATCAGAGCAGTTTAACAAATACCATGAAAACATGAGGTATTTTACCCTTTGGGCCCATCAAATTAAAACCCCCATTGCTGTAATGGGGCTAATGGCTCAAGGGGAGGGGGATATAAGTAAGGCAGAACTTACAGAAGAGATGAAACGAATTGAACAGTATGTGCAAATGGCTTTGCTATATGTACAATTGGAAAGTGAAAATACCGACTTTGTTATCAAAAAGCACAACATAGACAGTATTATTAAAAAAGCCCTTCGAGGTTATGCCACTACATTTATTCGAAAAAAAATTCCTTTAATTTACGAATCAAAAGAGGTTCAAATTACAACAGATGAAAAGTGGTTGCTTTTTGTTGTTGAACAACTTTTATCCAACAGCTTAAAATACACCTTAAAGCAAACCCCTATTACCCTTGTTGTTACCCATGACCAAAAGCTGTTGATACAAGATAAAGGAACAGGAATTCCACAAGAGGATTTACCAAGAATTTTTGAAAAAGGTTACACAGGATACCACGGCAGAGAATATCAAAAGGCTACAGGAATTGGTTTGTATTTATGTAAAATGATTTGTGATCAACTGGGACACGGAATAAAAATTTCCTCTACAGTGGGAGAAGGAACCAGTGTGGAGATAGATTTTTCTGCTAAAAAAATGACTTTTGAATAATATCTTTCAAAAATGTAAGATAAGAATAAGAAATGTAAGCCAAAGCAATGGTAAAGCATTTCTTTTTTCTTTATGATGGAAAAGACTTAATAAGAAATATCCAAAGATAGAAAAAGGGATAAAGTGAAAGATATAAAGAAAGAAGGAAGAGAAATGGCAATGCTAGAAGTAAAAAACATTAAAAAAATTTACACCACCCGCTTTGGGGGGAATAGTGTTGAAGCTATAAAAAATGTAAGTTTTTCAGTGGAAGAAGGGGAATATGTAGCAGTAATGGGAGAAAGTGGTAGTGGTAAAACCACCTTGCTTAATATACTGGCAGCCCTGGATAAACCAACAGGGGGCGAAATTTATCTAACAGGAAAAAACTTAAGTGAAGTTAGTGAAAAAAATATTGCTACCTTTAGAAGAGAAAACTTAGGCTTTGTTTTTCAAGATTTCAATTTGCTGGATACCTTCTCTGCTAAGGATAATATCTTTTTGCCATTGGTATTAGCCGGTGAAAAATATCGAAAAATGGAAGAAAAAATAGCTCCCCTTGGGAAAAAACTGGGCATTTCTTCTTTGCTTGATAAATATCCCTATGAGCTTTCCGGTGGAGAAAAACAGCGGGTTGCAGTAGCCAGAGCCTTAATCACAAATCCCAAACTGGTACTGGCAGATGAGCCTACAGGTGCCCTTGACTCTAAATCAGCAGATGAACTTCTTCATTTGTTTGGTCAAATTAATGCAACAGGGCAAACCATTTTAATGGTAACCCACTCTGTAAAAGCAGCCAGCTGTGCCAATAGGGTACTATTTATTAAAGATGGAGAGGTTTTCCATCAAATTTACCGTGGATCATCTACCAATGAAGAGTTATTCGAAAAAATTTCGGATACATTAATTATGTTAACAACAGGAAGTGATAGGTTATGAAATTCGGATTATATTTAAAACTTGCCCTAGTAAGTATTCGAAAAAATAAAAAAACCTATGTTCCTTTTATTTTAACCGCTATGGGAATGGTGATGATGGGATACATTATTGCTTTTATTGCCAACGACCCCGGTATTGCAACTTTAAGCTATGCAACAGTAATGCAATCTTTTTTAACCATGGGTACCTTTATTATTTTGGTGTTTTCTACAGTTTTTTTATTTTACACCAATTCCTTTTTGGTGAAAAGACGAAAAAAAGAATTTGGTCTGTATAATATATTAGGGATGGATAAAGGAAACTTATCAAAAATTCTTTTTTGGGAAATTTTATTGATGGCAGCATTTTCCATTGGTGGTGGCCTTGGTCTTGGAATTCTCTTTTCCAGACTGGCACAATTAATTGTAATAAAAGTAGTTGGGGGCGGAGAAATTCTTCCTTTTGCTATTGAAACAAATGCTGTAAATACCATGGTTGTTTCCTTTGCTTTTATTTTTCTCCTATTGCTTTTACGTGGAATTTGGCAAATATATAAGGCGAAGCCAGTAGAACTTTTACAAAGTGAAACTGTGGGCGAAAAACCTCCAAAAGCTAATTGGCTTGGGGCTCTTATTGGGCTAATACTTCTTATTATAGCTTATGGCATCAGCATTTCTCTGCGAAGCCCTATGATACAAGAAAAAATATTGTTAATTACCCTAGCTGTTATCCTTGTAATTATTGCTACGTATTTACTATTTATTGCAGGTTCTGTAGCTTTTTTAAAAATTCTTCAAAAAAACAAAAACTATTATTATAAAACCAATCATTTTGTTTCTGTTTCTTCTATGATATACCGTATGAAGCGAAATGGAGCTGGCCTTGCAAGTATTTGTGTGCTATCTATTATGGTGTTGGTGTTAATGACTACTACAGTTTCTCTTTATGCCGGTAAAGAAAACAACTTAAGAGAAATGTATCCAAGAGATATGATGGTAGATGTATTTACAAATACACTTAATAACCCTTTAGATAAAAACTATACCAAAGAAGCTATAGGAATTGTTGAAAAAACCATTGCAGAAGAAAAGGTGGATAGCCAGAACATTTTAAATTATCACTTTTACGAGGTGTTGATGAAGCTAAATAAAAGCCAAGGAACTGTAGATCTTCAAGGGGTAAATCCTCAAGAAATGACTGTTTTAACCTTAATCTCGCTGGAAGATTATAACCGTATAACAAATAGCCAAGAGACCTTGGAAGAGGGAGAAGGACTGGCATATTCTTTAAGAATGGATTATCCTTTTGAAACTTTTGAAATAGAAGGAATAGAAGGATTAGAAACAGTAGAAATTAAAAAACACCTTAAAGAATTTCCTAAAGGCAAAGAAGGCACTATGAATTTGCGGCCCTATTTATACATTGTATTGCTTGAAAGCACCTTAGAGAATTTTGGAGAAAAACTTTTTACCCAATATGAAGCAAGACAATATGCCCATGTAGAACACCAGCTATATGGTTTTGATATGGGGGAGGAAAATGGGGATCAGCTGGCTTTTTACCAAAAACTGTCCAAGAAAATGGATGCTTTTGAAGGAGAGGGGAAAAACCCCACAGTAGTAAAAGTATCAGGTGCAGCAAAAGCCAGAGGAGAACTTTTTGGAATGTACGGTGCAATATTATTTTTAGGAGCCTTTTTAAGCATTGTATTTTTAATGGCCACGGTGTTAACCATGTATTACAAACAAATTAACGAAGGTTATGAAGACCAAAAGAAATTTGAAATTATGCAAAAAGTTGGTATGACCAAAAAAGAAATTAAAAAAACCATTAACTCCCAAGTATTAACAGTGTTCTTTTTACCCTTGCTTTTTGCAGGAATTCATTTACTGGCAGCTTTTAATTTTATTAAAGAATTATTGCTAACGGCAGGATTAGCTAACATTTTCTTTATAATAAAAACTACCCTGATTTGTTATTGCATATTTGCCCTGTTATATGTGATTATGTATAAAATCACGTCAAAGGCTTATTTTGACATTGTGAGTGGGGAGTTAAAATAATGAAAAGGGCTCTTTTAAATTTGAAGGGTGTCGCTAAAGTAGGCACCCTTCAAATAAATGAGATTTCATTTATTGAGATTGCAGATTGAGTGAGATTGTAGCATGGCCATCTTTATACTTTTATAGACAAATCTTTTTATGATGTTGGATAAAAGAAGGAGTAATGTACTTGGCCTGAAAAATCTATAATGCAGGATTTTTTTAGGAAAACCTCCAAATCCTAGCGCGTATAGCGTTAGGGTTTGTTTTAAAATGAAGAAAGCTTACTGTCCTTATTTTTTCCATGGCTTTCAAATAAGCTTTTTCAACAGGTAAAAGATCTTTTTAGTTAGGCTTTTTAAAGAATTTGATAAAATGAAAACTATTATATACAATGATGATTTGCTTATGGCTAATAAGAAAGAGATTTCCATGGTACCGATATACATTTGTGAAGATCAACCCTATTTTTTAGACAAAATTTTAAAGACTCTTGATGAGTGGATATTTATTGAAAATTATGATATGAAAATTGCACTTGCAACAGATGAACCGGAAAAAATAATACATGCCATAAAAGAAAACCCCAAAAGAGGGATTTGTTTTTTTGATATAGATTTAAAAAATGAAGACTATAATGGCTTTACCTTGGCAAAAAAAGTACGTGAACTGGATACAAGAGGGTTTATAGTGTTTGTAACTACCCATGACGAGCTGGCCCTTGAAACTTTTACCCACCGCATTGAGGCTGTGGATTATATTATTAAAGATGATCTTGAAAACATGATGAAACGGTTGCAAGAAAGCTTAAAAAGCATTAGCCAAAGGCTTATTACTAAAAAAGAAGAGGAAGGATATTTTACAGTAAACCTTTTAGGCGAAAGTAAATACATACCACAAAAAGATATTATCCTTTTTGAAACTTCCAGTAAAAAACATCGGATTATTTTATATAGTAAAAAACGTACCCTTGAGTTTTTTGGAAGCCTAAATGAAATTGAAACTCAAGTAGGAAAAGGTTTTTTCAGGGTCCATCGCTCTTGTTTAGTGGCATTAGATAAAATTATGAAGGTGAATTATAGAGAAAATGAGATTTTTTTAAAGGAAGAATTAACTTGTTCCTTAGCACGTAATAAAAGAAAAGAATTAAAAGAGCGATTGGAAAGTGGAGGGAAAGAAAATGCGTAGTTGGATTTTAATGTACTTGCCTGCACTGATATCCCAGTTTCTTTTAATACAAACCACCCAAAAATTATGTAAAAAGCCTATCCCTTTATGGCAAAGACTAGTGGCAACAATTGTGTTGTTTGGTTTTTTTATGGCTACTTCTACCTTGATGGGAATTTATGGAGGGGTTAAGTACAGCGCTTTTTTTACCAGTATAGTCCTAAGCTTTTTAAGCCTTGGGGTAATGGCTTTTTTATTTAAAGTGTGGAAAATGGCTAGACAAGGAAAAAGCCGTTTCTTTTTAAGTTTTTTTACAGCCTATATTTCCTATTATTTTATTAGTACCTGCTTTAATATACTCTTTCTTATTGGGCTAAAAGCAGGAGAAATGCTTTTAGGGGAAATGTCTATTTTGTTAACAACTGTTGGGCAGGGAATAGTATATTTTTTTATTAGGTAGATTGTAAACTGAAGTGCACCAAAAAGAAATAGCCCAAGAGAATTTCT
>CAZEIB010000123.1:0-6935 GCA_964511785.1 uncultured Oscillospiraceae bacterium | reverse complement strand
AAGGGGTTTTACAATGAAAAATTATTCCAATTCAAAAGCCCCTGTATATAGCTGATAATACTGGCCTTTTTGTTCAATTAACTGTTGGTGGCTACCTCGTTCAATAATACGGCCCTGTTCAAGAACCATAATCACATCGGAGTTTTTAACAGTAGAGAGCCTATGGGCAATAACAAATACGGTGCGCCCCTTCATTAAGGCATCCATTCCCTGTTGAACCAAAGCTTCTGTACGGGTATCAATACTGGAGGTGGCTTCATCTAAGATCATAACAGGAGGGTCTGCTACGGCGGCCCTTGCAATGGCCAAAAGCTGACGTTGCCCTTGAGAAAGACTAGAGTCGGTACCGTCAATAAAGGTTTCATAGCCATCGGGCAGGCGGGTAATAAAATCGTGGGCATTGGCAAGTTTCGCCGCATCCATACATTCTTCATCGGTGGCATCTAAACGGCCATAGCGAATGTTTTCCAGTATGGTGCCGGTAAATAAATGGGTTTCCTGTAAAACCACTCCTAAAGATTTGCGTAAATCCGCCTTTTTGATTTTGTTAATGTTAATGCCGTCGTAGCGAATTTTTCCATCGGCAATATCATAAAAACGGTTTAACAAGTTGGTTATGGTGGTTTTACCCGCCCCTGTAGAACCTACAAAGGCTACCTTTTGGCCGGGTTTGGCGTAAAGGCTAATATCGTGTAAAACGGTTTTTTCAGGTACATAGCCAAAATCTACTTGATTAAGCTGAATATCTCCCGTTAAGGGGGCATAGGTTACTTCTCCGTTTTGGTGGGGATGGCGCCAAGACCAAGTACAGGTTCGCTCTTGGCAGGGAACCATTTGCCCATTCACTTCTTTTACATTTTGAAGCTGTACATAACCTTGGTCTTCTTCTTGAGGTTGATCTAAGAGGGCAAAAATACGTCCTGCCCCTGCTAAACCCATAATAATGGAGTTTACCTGTTGGGATACTTGGTTAATGTTGCCTACAAATTGTTTGGTCATATTTAAAAAGGGTACTACCACACTAATGGATAAGGCCATACCGGAAATACTTAGGTTTTTAGCACCGGTTAATAAAAGCAATCCCCCTGTAAGGGCTACAATAACGTATAAAATATTGCCGATGTTGTTTAAAATAGGCCCTAAGGTATTGGCATAACGGTGGGCTGTTTCAGATTCTTTAAAAAGTTTATCGTTAATTTTATCAAAATCCGCCTTGGCCTCTTCTTCGTGAGAGAAAACCTTAATCACTTTTTGTCCGTTCATCATCTCTTCTACAAAGCCTTCTTCTTCGGCTAAAGAGAGTTGCTGGCGCACAAAGTACTTGGCGGACCCCCCTCCTACACGCTTTACAATAAAGAAAATAATAATAACCCCTATAACCACTACCAAGGCAAGCCAAAGGGAGTAGTAAATCATAATACCAAAAAGGGTAAGAACCACCACCCCTGAAATAAGAAGTTGGGGAAAACTTTGAGAAATCATTTGCCTAAGGGTGTCAATATCGTTAGTATAGTGGCTCATAATTTCCCCATGGGTGTGGGTATCAAAATAAGAAATGGGAAGTTTTTGCATGCTGTTAAACATTTGAACCCGCATTTTTTTAAGGGCTCCCTGAGAGACGATGGCCATCATTTGGTTATAAGCAATGCTGGATAGGAGGGAGAGAATGTAAAAAACAATTAAAATGCCTACAAAGGTGAAAATTTTAGCGGAAACCCCTGCCCAAGAACCGCTTTGCCAGCTTTGTTCAATAATGGCAATGACATTTTGCATAAATACGGCAGGAATGGCCCCTACAACTGCATTGATTAAAATAAGGAATAAAATAATAGGGAGGTAAACCGGGTAGTAAGAAAACAAGGTTTTAATTAGCCTTGTAAAAGTCCCTTTCATTTTAGGCCCGGCACCTTGAGGTTTATTCTTCATGGTGGTCACCTGCCTTGTTTTGGGATGTGTAAATTTCTTGATAAATGGCATTGGTAGCCATTAACTCTTTATGGGTGCCCATACCGTGAATGGTGCCTCCGTCCATAACAATAATTCGGTCTGCATCTTCTACAGAGGCTGTGCGCTGGGCAATGATAATTTTGGTGGTGGTAGGAATAAATTCTTTTAATCCTTGGCGAATTAAGGCATCGGTTTTGGTATCTACTGCACTGGTAGAATCGTCAAAAATAAGAATTTGAGGCTTTTTAAGCAAAGCCCTTGCAATACAAAGGCGCTGCCTTTGACCACCGGATACGTTGGTGCCCCCCTGTTCAATATGGCTATCGTAGCCATTGGGAAAGGCTTCAATAAAACTATGGGCTTGGGCCAATGTACAAGCCTCTACCAACTCTTCATCGGTGGCATTGGGGTTTCCCCAGCGCAGGTTTTCTTTAATGGTACCTGAAAAAAGCAGGTTTTTTTGAAGCACCACTGCCACTTGGTTACGTAAAGCAGTTAAATCATACTTGCTTACTTCTTCTCCTCCTACTTTTACCACTCCTTCCGTAGCATCGTAAAGCCTTGGAATAAGCTGAATTAAAGTGGATTTAGAAGAACCTGTACCGCCGATGATGCCAATGGTTTCCCCTGAGGCAATAGATAAAGAAATACCCGAAAGGGCTTTACGTTTGGCTTTTTTACTGTAAGAAAAACTGACGTTTTCAAAGGAAATAGAGCCATCCGCTACCTTTGTTAAGGCTCCTTGGCTAGGGCTTTGCAAGGTAGAATCTTCTGTTAATACAGCTACAATACGTTGGGCCGATTCGTCTGCAATGGTAATCATTACAAATACCATAGAGAGCATCATCAAGCTGTTTAAAATCATCATATTATAAGTAAGAAGGGCCGATAGCTGGCCTACATCCAGTAAAAGGCCACGGGAAGTAATAATGGTGTAGGAGCCGAAGGACAGTACAAAAACCATAACCGCATAAATACAAAACTGCATTAAAGGGCTGTTGTAAGCTAAAATACGTTCGGCTTTAACAAAGTCTTCCTCCATATCGGTTGCGGCATCGGTAAATTTTTGGCTTTCATAATCTTCCCGTACAAAGGATTTAACTACACGCATGGCTTTAACGTTTTCTTGAACGGAATTGTTTAATACATCGTACTTTTTAAATACTCGTTTAAAAATGGGCATGACTTTACGAATCATAAGAAATAAACCAAAGGCTAAAAGGGGGGCTACCAGTAAAAAGATGGAAGCCATTTTGCCTCCCATAATAAAGGCCATAACAAAGGCAAAGATCAGCATTAAGGGTGCTCGCACCGCTACACGAATAATCATCATATAAGCTTGCTGTACGTTGGTAACATCGGTGGTCATACGGGTAACCAAACTGGAGGTGGAAAACTTATCAATGTTTTCAAAGGAATAATCCTGTATGGCATAAAACATGTCTTTGCGAAGGTTGCGGGCAAGGCCTGTGGAGGCGGTGGCACTGGTGTTGCCAGCCCAGGCACCAAAGGTTAGGGAAAGCCCTGCCATGGCCACCAGCAATACCCCATATTTTACCAATATGCTCATAGGTGCCCCTGCCTTTACCTGATTAATGAGGGCGGCAATTAAAAAGGGAATAATACATTCCAGTACCACTTCAATGGATACAAGAATGGGGGTGGAGATAGAAGGTTTTTTAAATTCACGAATACTTTTCATAAGGGTTTTAACCATATACAAAAAAACTCCTTTCAGAGGGTAGAGAGAGAAAAAAGAAAAAGAAAAAGAATCTAGAGGGTGTCGATAAAGTCGACACCCTTCAAATAAATGAAATTTCATTTATTTGAGCTTGCAGATTTATCTTATTCGTCTTTTAGACTCATGGTCAGATAAATCTGTAGTGTAGGATTTTCTTAGGAAAATCCCCGAACCCTACCGCACATGTCGCTAGGGTTCGATTGAAAATGAAGGCGTCTTGTCGCCTTCATTCATCCCACGCTTTTAAGTAGAGGTTCTTTGACGGTTTGGAATCTATTTAAATAATAGATAAGGAAAATATAAAATTTGCCTGGGAGTAGGGGTTAGAAAAAGCGTAAATCCTTGTTTGGACTTACGCAAAGGTTTTGCTACTCAACTTATACATTTTAACAAATTGTGAGCAAATGTCAATAAAAAGGAAGAGAATAAAACTAAAAGAACCAAGAGTTTAAAGGAACTTGGTTCTTTTAGTAAAAAAAATTTATTTTGGAGTGTTTTTCTTTTTAGATTTTTTGTATAAGAAGAAGCTAACCCCACCAAGAGCCAATGCCGCTGCAATTAAGGCAATGTATAAGCCTACTCCTTCATCGCCGGTTTTAGGAATACCAGAATCGGTATAGCCGATAATTCTTTTCCAACCTGCGTATAAGCTCATATCTGCTACTACAGGGGAAGTGTTAAAGTTCCAGTGGTTTTTAATGGTAGGTTCCATATACCAACCGGTAAATACATAGCCTTTACGGGTGGGAGCAGTAGGGGGATTAATGGTGGAATAATGGTTTACATAATAGTAAGGGGCAATGTAACTTCCTCCCCTTGTATTAAAGTATACCGTATGGGTAGAAGGAGTCCAGTGAGCATATAAAGTTAAATCGCCATTAATTAAGTTGGTATGAAAGTTCCAAGGGCTATGTTTAACTTTATCTGTATGCCAACCGTTAAACTCGTAACTTGCCCGTACAGGGTTTAAGGGAGGGAAAACCGTACTGTTATGTACTACGTTATAAATGGGTTCAACGTAGTTACCGCCGTTACTATCAAAGGTAACGGTGTGGTAAGGAGCAGTTTTCCAATGGGCATATAAGGTTAAGGGTTCATCTACACCCTCTGTGATAAAATCCCAAGGGGTGTTTTTAACTTTGTCTGTATGCCAACCGTCAAATTCAAAACCAAGGCGCCAGGGAGGAGCCGGAGGATCGATAGGGCTACCTAAAGAAACATTAGGATAAGCAGCTGTGCCGCCGGTACCGCCATTGGCATCAAAATAAACAGGAACAGTTTCAGTGGCTTTTTGCCAATGGGCATACAAGGTTATATTAGCAGTAACAGGGGTTTCGTTGAAGTTCCAAGGGCTGTTTTCCTTGGGTTTGGTATGCCAACCTAAAAAATCATAACCTAAAAACATAGGAATAGTAGGGGGGAGAATTAAAGAATCTTTTACAGCTTTAATAGGGGCCCGATAGGTTCCGCCTTGAGAATTAAAGGTAACGGTATATTCCTCAGTGGATAAAGGAGACCATTTTGCATAGAGGGTAACATCTTCCACTGGACGGAAAACGGGGAAGTTCCACGGGTCATCTTCGATTAAATCTAAATGCCAACCGTCAAATTGGTACCCTTCTCTATAGGGGGGGAAAGGGGGGTCGAAAGACTTGTTTTTTTCCACCTCAGCCGTTGAAATAGCAGGGGTACCACCGTTGGCGTTATAAGTAATAGTAACTTTTTCTTCTGGGGCGGCCGCAGCCAAAGTAGTTAAAAGAGGAACAGGGTAGGAAATGACAGCTTTTTCTTTTAGTAGATCTTCTTCATCTTGGGCTACTTTATCTTCGGCTGCTTCATCTTCAATTATTTCATCTTCAACTACTTGATTTTCAGCTACTTGATTTTCGCCTACTTCAACAGCAGGTTGATGATCTTCGTTTAAGTCTTCTTCAGGAAGCTTTTCCTCGTCTTCTGTAGGGACTTCATAAATAATTACTTCTTCCTCTTCCTCTTCCTCTTCCTCGGGGGAGACTAGGAAGGGGGGAGAAGGTTCATTTTTATCAGCATCTCCTTGAGTAGGAGGGGGTATTTCTTGTGGAGGCAAGGGGATATTTTCACCGGGGTTAACAATTTCCGGTACAGGTGGTGTTGCCGGCTCTTGAGCAGGAACAGGTTTTTCAAAGTTTTGTTTATAAAGGGTATTTTGGCTTTTATCAAGTAAAACTACTGTGGCAAAATAAGCTTTATCACTGGCTTTTACCAACATAGATTTTTTTATGGTTTTAATGGTAGTGGTATATAAGAAGTTGTTTTCTCCATCATAAAAAGACACTTTTACTTGATAACCTTTTGGTACTTTGGAAGTGTTTATTTGAATGCCGTTTCGGTCTTTAGTAAGGGACCAAAGAGCTGTAAAACTATAGTTTACAGGTTTTTCTGCCGGAGGATTTTTGCTTTCTTCCTCTTTATTGTTTTCTTCCTCTTTTACAGGAGGGGCTGGAAGATCTTGATCGTCGGCAGGTACTTTAGGTTCTTCAGGAACTTCCGGTTCTTCTGGAACTTCTGGAACTTCAGGTACTTCTGCTGTTTTAGGTTCTTCCACATTGTTTTCATCATTTACAGGAGGAAGAGGGTCTTGGATATTTTCAGGGGGAAGAGCCTGAGCTTCAGGAAGGGTAACTTCTACCGAATCAGGCGCTAGGTCAGCAGTTTCTTCCTCGGACAGGGCAAAAAGCAGGGTACTTTGTAGTAAAAGGGTTAAAATAAGTAGAAAGGTCGTTAACTTTTTTATAGGTTTTTTCATGGTAGAACCCCCTTATGAATTTTTATTTTTGTTGTAAAAGAATGGGATAAGAAAACCGCCTACGAAAAAAGTGGTTTTATAATGACGATTTTGTTTGTATACACAGTATAGAGGAAATTGTTAGGAGTTGCAATGATTGTAAGAATTTATAAGGAGATTTAAAGGTATATTAATAATAAAGTAACAAAGATTGAAAGATTATTTCAAAAAAAGACTGAAAAGAAAGAGGATTTAAGAGCCTGTAGATTTATACCTGCTTAAACCAAACCGCCAAAGCCCATAGGCAGGAAAACCGAAGAGCAAGCACAAAAGAGGAGAGAGCATATAAAAAAGCGAAGTTTCAATTCCCAATAAATAAAGCAAGGGATAATACTGAAAAAGAGCCAGTGGGACAATAAAGGTTAAAAATAGCAGTACGGGTTTACCGTAAATACTAAAGGGGTAACGGCCAAACTCCCTTGC
>CAZEIB010000122.1:0-6942 GCA_964511785.1 uncultured Oscillospiraceae bacterium | reverse complement strand
TACAAGCCCCATAGCAAAGGCAACAATTCCTCCTTTTGCTTTACTAATAAAAGTTTGAAAAGCAAAAGACACGCCCTCGTTTCTTTTTCCTGTTTTCCATTCAATATAATCTACACTGTCGGCAATTAAAGCGTAGGTAATCACATTAAATACTCCTTGAGGAATACCAATAAGCACAAAGCCTAAAAGTAACAAATAATAATTTGAATATCCTACTGCCCATATAAAAATATGAGCAAGTACTCCTATGCCGCAAGCGCCAATATAAATCCATTTAAGAGATATCTGTTTACGTAATATAGGAATAAGAATCATGGAAGGGATCATCCCTAAGCCAAGAGCAACCATTAATACGGGGAGAACAAGCCCCCTTGGAACAATACCACTGTCTGTAATTAAATAGTCATACAAATAGCTGGACGCAACATCTGTCATAGATATTGTTGCCCCAATAACCGATGAAATAACCACAATAATAAGAACTTTGTTTTTAAGAAGATTTTTTCCCAATTCTTTAATACTTGGGGTGTTCTCACTTTGCACAATGCGTTCTTTAGTTCCAAAAAAGGCAAGGCTAGACAAGGCGGCTCCACCTACACCTAAGATCACTGCCGCTATAAAAAAACCTTGCTTAATATCTACACCATCAAGAGAAATTAGGATAGGAACTAAAAGGGTAGGCATAAAACTTCCTAAGGTACTGCCAAGCCTTGCGTTTGCTATAATAGAAGTTCTTTCTTCTTCGTTTGGGGTTAAAACACTACTTAATCCCCAAAAAGGAACATCCTGTATGGTAAATACTATTCCCCAAAGAATATAACTAAATGCAGCAAAGGCAACCTTTGCAGAATAGGTTCCAAAGTCTGGCGCACAAAACAATATAATAGAGGCAATAGCAATTGGAATAGGAGTAAAAAGCATGTATGGCCTCAACTTTCCCCATTTTGTCCTCGTTCTATCTACTAGCATACCCATAATAGGATCGTTAAGA
This sequence comes from uncultured Oscillospiraceae bacterium, assembly GCA_964511785.1. GTDB lineage: Bacteria > Bacillota > Clostridia > Christensenellales > Aristaeellaceae > CAYFQH01. Next base: position 5,951 of record CAZEIB010000122.1, on the reverse strand, counting down.
GCATCAAATATTTGGCCACCTAAAATAATATACCCTGCGTGTAAAGGGCTAATTCCTACAGCGTCAGTATAGAACCTAAGCACAAACATACTAATTAAAGTATACATAGCGCTTCTGCCAAAGGCAGCAGCTGAAAAAGAAAGTTTCTCCTTTTTTTTCACATATTTCTTTTCCATTTTTTCCTCCTATCGATTTCTTGATGAAATTGCTGGCAATATCATCGGTTCTTTTTCGGAAATCTTTATCATTTCTGTTATTAATTCTTGGCGCATTTTTAGTCTAACATCTTTATAATCAGGGCTTTTTATCAAGTTATGCTTTTCATCTGGGTCATTCATTAAATCATACAAATATCTTTCCACATAGATATTTGCTTTTTGTTTAATTAATCCCCCTACGAGAGCTTTTACTGAGTATTTATATTCTTTCGTACGGATAGCCCTTCCAATACCATTTTCGCTTATTTGTACAAATATATTTTTTCTAAGATTGTCAGAAGATTCTAAAGAGTTTTGTAAGTTTTTGCCCGCAAAGATTTGAGGAATTTCAATATTTGCTATTGCTAGCATAGTTGAAGGAAGATCAATTAAACTAGTAAATCCTTGCTCTACCTTCCCGCCTTTAAAATTGCCACCGGAAATAATTAATGGTGTGCGAATACAGCTATCATGGCAGTTTCGTTTATATTCACCGCTACGTGTTTTAAAGTGACAACCATGGTCACTAGTATATATAATTACGGTATCTTCCAATAAATTTTCTTCTTTTAATTTATCTATTAAGAGGCCGATATTATAATCTAGTCGATTAATTGCTGACAGATAATCTGGATACATTTCTCGATAGTTGCCTTTATATCCTTGTAAATCGGTTGGTATTGGATAATTTTCATAATTCTTCACTGTGGGCTTGTACCCTTCATATCGCCTTTTGTTATTTTGGTGGTGGGGCTCTAGTTGAGAAACAAACAAAAAGAAAGGTTTTTCTTTATTTCTTTTTTCAATAAACTCTAAGGCATAATCGTTTATACAATCTGCTCGATACCCTTTAAATTCACATTTATTATTATTTTCATCATATACATACCCATCGTAGCCATGAGAAGTGAACTCTAATAAATCTACCCCCCTCCAAAACTCATAGCCTCCGCGCCTTTCCTTTGGCACAGCTTTTTTTTCATAATGAGCGCCAACACCAGGATAGCGATTGGAGGCAAGATGCCATTTTCCAATATAACCAGTTTGATAACCAGAATCTTTAAAATACTCAGCTAAAGGTTTTATATGAGTTGGCAAAGGAACCCCGTTGGTTAAACAACCATTTTGTGAGGCATATTGACCTGTTTGTAAACAGGCTCGCGCAGGACCACATACAGGTTGGCAAGTATAGTTGTGTTCATAAAAAACACCGTTTTCTGCCAGTTTCATTAGGTTAGGGGTTAATTCTTTATTTACAGTATCCCATCGTTGTTGATCACTGAAATAAAAAACAATATTTTTTTTCATTTATTTTTCTCCCATTTTATTTCCTTTTAATAATGATATTGCTCATTTTTAAGATAAGTTTCGTATATTTCTTCATTTACGCCATGTTCTTTAATAACAGCACTATAAAAATGCCCGCTTTTCTTAATCGTTCTTTCTTGGGTGTCATAATTTACATGAACAAGGCCAAAACGAGCGCTTTCTCCTTCCAGCCATTCAAAATTATCTGTAAAGCACCAATGATAATACCTTTGAACAGGTAAATTGCTTTGAACCAGATCTTCTAAATGGTCAGCAATATATAAGGCCCTAAAAGAATCAGTGTTATCACATGTGCCGTTTTCTGTAATATATATAGGTCTAGGTAGAATGTCATACTGTTCTTTTGCGCACTGTGAGATTCCTTTAGCATAAATCTCCCAACCTAAATCATTTTTTTCTACGCCTTCAGCTGTTTCGTCGCTAATGCTACTAACTGCATTGCGAGTATAATAGTTTAATGCAATGAAATCAGCATATTCACCTGAGGCATTTTTTAATATATTTTTTACAGGAAACTGAAATTTTCCAACTAAGCAAGCCTTTGTGAGGGCGCTTTGGAACATACGTTCACTGGCCTTAGCGCAGAACTTATGCCATAAGTTTTTAGGGTTCTTGGGTTCAAATACCCTCATATGATGAGCAAAGCCTACTTTTGTATCCCCATAACCTTTTTCTTTTCTGATTTGATGAATAATTTTATAAGCTTCAATATGACAAGTTGCCATAATTGACATCACTTTAAATGCTTTAAACACAGAGTTTTTTCCTGGGGGGAAATTACCACCAAAATAACCCAAAGTAGCATATACATTAGGTTCATTTAAGGTTACATATTCATTAACTAAATCTCCAAAATTTTCCACAACAAATTTTACAAAATCCAAAAAAGCTGGAATGTTTTCCTTTTTTAAAAAGGCGCCTCTTTCTTCAAACCACATAGGATTACTGAAATGATGAAGAGTTAGCAAAGGCTGAATTCCTAAATTTTTCATGTAAAGAATAACATCTCTATAATGCTCAACAGCTTCAAAATCAAATTTGCCGGGTTGTGGCTCTAAACGGACCCATTCAAAGCCTAAACGATATACTTGTATCCCCATTTGGCTCATAATATCAATATCTTCTTTATATCGTTCCCAATGCTCGTTTGCTCTTCTAGGGCTTGTTCCATCTATAATATGCCCCTTATCTGCCCAATCATTCCAATTATGGGCGATGTTTCCTCCCTCAATTTGTGTACTAGCGCTAGCGACACCTAGTTTCATGTCTTTTGGTAATTGAAAAATCAATGAAATCCCCTCACTTTTCTTTTTTCTTTACTGGTATCTGAATTTCTAAATAGTGCTTTGTATGTTGATTAAAGATGTTGATTTCTAATGAATCTCCTATAGGAACATAGTTTTTTTTCTCGATTTCCTCTAATAAAGAAATATAATGCTCATCAATATCAGTATAGTCTTGCCTTTCAATTAAAGCCCATTTACGTGCACAGAATCTTTTTTCTAATAAGGAAATATCTTTTACTTCTTTGTTAATGGGCATAAAAGATAAAATACCATCATGCTTATATTTATGAAAAATGCCTTTAGTGTAATCTTCTTTCCCAACTACAGCAATGGTATGAGAAAAAGCAACCCATTTATAATCAATAAATTCTAAAACTTCCTTTTGTATTTTCTTTTCAAAATTAGGTTTATCATCCTGTTGGATAGGGGTTGTCAAGTAAATCCAATATGGACCACAGATAGAAAACGCTATCTCATCTCTTTTCTCTTCAAAAGTTTGAAGCATATTACTAAAATAGCTTAGTTTTTTTGAAAACCATTTTAAGTTTTCTTGTTCTTGAATAATTTCTTGCTCTTTCTTTTTTATCAGTATTCTAAGGTCTTTTAGCTCTACCCCGGAAATAAGCTTCTCTATTTGGTTAATGGGCACATCCATTGCTCGAAGACTTTTTATTGTAATAAGCACTTCTAATTGTATTGTTGAGTAGTAACGGTAACCGTTTTCTCCTCTATACTCTGGTGATAGAAGGTTTATTTTATCATAATAGCGCAAAGTATCTGTTGAAATTCCCAAAATACGAGAAACCTGCCCTATTGTAAAATGCCTTAAATACATCTTTTTCCATTCCTTTAAACAAAAACATCACAATATCTTTGCATTCATTATTTGTATTTCCTTATATTCTATTATAAACCTTGTAGTTACTCCAATGTCAATAGCTTCTTTTTGAAAAGGAAAATGCTTTTGTTGAGTTACGATGCGTCTTGTAGATTGGGAATAAAAAAAAGAGAAAAAAGTAGATTTCCTGCTTAAAACTTTCCTAAGTCATCTATATCAAAAAAATTTAATAGCACCAGAGCTAGTCAAAGTAATATACTTACATTTAGCCTACTTTAGCATTGTCTATAAATAGATGATTCTCAAAATAGTCGAATGTTTCGAAAGGTTCAGATCCTATCCATTTTTTACTTGAGAAACTTTTTTATAGGGGCTGGTAAGTGTAGTAGGGGAAAACAATAAAATACGGAGAGGAAATTCCGCTCCGTATCCATAAAAATATGCTGTTTTGAGATTTGTTCATCAAAAAATCATCACGCACTGTTTATTATTACTACTAGCTGAGTAAAACAGGAAAAATACTACAGAAAAGAAGAAGTATAAAATCGTATTCTTTTCTATAGCAAGAATAAGTAAAAATAGCATATATTTCTTATAACCATTTTTCAACTCGTCCGAAAAAGAGATTGCGAGACAAAGGAATACGATACACTATTTTACCGCTTGAACATTTCAAATAACTAACACTAAGAGGAAAGCTTGCTTTATTATAAGAAAAAAGACAACCTATTGGGATAAGCGCTAGAAACTATTATTGGTGATACTGGTGGTATAGAAAGTAAATTTTATGAAGGATAGATATTTCGATAGAAATCAATAAAATTCATTACAGAAGAATTGTCCTGTTGATTTTTATTAAGTAAAAAACCAACTTCCCTTGGGATTTGTAGATAGGGGAGGTCTATTTTGACAATTTCTTGATTATTTAATTCCTCTTCAACCAGTTCTTCTGCAATAAAACCAATGCCACAACCTAATTTGGTTAAAGAAATAGTGTGTTCCATAGACGTTACCTTCATTTTGTTGGAAAATTGAAGGTTTTGCAAACGCATTTTTTCGTAGTAGCTCATAATTCCTTCGTTCATAATGGAAATAAAAACTGCATTGTTTAACAAGTTCTGACTATTTTTGACGATGCTTTGAACATATTCCTGTTCTCCCATCATATAGTCGTGATAGGTGAAAAGTTTAATAAATGTAAACGCATCGTCTTTTGGAGGTTTGGTAACTATGCAACAATCAATTTTGCCTTCTTTTAATAATTTCATACTAGTAACAGAATCGGTTGTAGGAGAAATATCAAAAGAATCTTTGTTACCGCAACAGTCAAAAAAATCTTTAATATGAGATAGAATTAAACGCTTATATTGCATTGCACAGACCTCGACTTTTACCACCTTTTTTTTCTTACTGGCTAGCAATTCTTCTCCAAGGCTAATTTGTTCCATGGCGTTAGCAATATGATGATAAAAGGCTTGCCCCTCTTCTGTGAGGACAATGCCTTTAGACGTACGGTGAAAGAGAGTAGTATTGAAATTTTGCTCTAAAGTTTTAATAGCTTTGCTTACGGCAGGTTGCCCAACAAAGAGTTTTTCAGCGGCTTTGGTCATGCTGCCGGTATGGGCAGTAATATAAAAGATACGATACAACTCTAAATTAACTCTTAAGTTAAACAAGATATCACCACCTAATTTATACAAATAGAAAAAGTAAATGCTCAAGATAGGTAAAGAGTGATTCCGCTACCTTGACTATACCATATAAACCGTAAAGAGTGTAGAGAAAAATGGAAAAGAAAGAGGAGAAAATTGGGAAAAAGTGTGACAGAGACATTCCCTGGAGGAATACCTTCCATAGCAAATAGGCATTTTACATTAAGCATAAGGGAAGTCATAATATAGGCAGGGGGAATGGATAAACGATTCCAAAGGAATAAGGTAGTGCTATTCTTTGACAAAGATGATATTACAGATGAAGAAAGGATGATTCCTTTTGAAAAGGACAAAAATCATAGGTCTGGTACTGGCTTTAGCAGTAATAGGATTGTTTTTTATTATTCCAACGCCTCAAGGGCTTGAAAAAAACGGATTTGCAGCCATTTGTGTAATGGGCTCGTTATTGATTTTGTTATTAACTGACGCCTTGCCTATTGCTATTTCCTGTTTAGTGGCTCCTTGTTTAATGATTTTACTAAAAGCGGTAGATGCTCCTCCGGAAGCATTTAATGGTTTTACTAACCCCATTATCTATTTTATCATTGCTTCCTTCGGCATATCTCTTGCATTATCTAGTACCAATATT
>CAZEIB010000121.1:0-6962 GCA_964511785.1 uncultured Oscillospiraceae bacterium | reverse complement strand
AAGGTGAAAGAAATGGCGAAGAAGGAGATAAAAATAAAAGACTCTGCATAAGTATACAGAGTCTTTTTATTGCAAATGGAAATTAGAATTTGCGTTTCCGGGCTGCTTCAGCCTTCTTTTTACGTTTTACGCTGGGTTTTTCGTAATGTTCACGCTTGCGAACCTCAGCAATAACACCTGAACGTGCGCATTGACGCTTAAACCGTTTGAGTGCACTTTCAAGAGACTCGTTTTCACGGATACGTACCTCGGACATTGATCTTCCCTCCCCTCGCTCACCTCGCCTTTGCCTGAGCTGGCGCGGCGGACGGATAGCGACCGTAAGTATATTATACTGTTTTATATACTTCCAGTCAACTATTAATTATAATTTTAAACAAAGGAAAAAAGATTTATGCCATTTGACCGGATAAAGGCTTTCCACCTAAAACATGAAAATGTAAATGATGAACACTTTGGCAAGCATTTTCGCCACAGTTGGAAACAAGCCTAAAGCCGCTGCTATCAAGATTTTTTATTTTGGCTACTTGGTTACAGGCATGGAGTAAAGCAGAAAATTCTTTTTCCGTTAAGGCGTTTTCAGCTTCTAACAGGTTGGATACATGGTTTTTAGGGATAACCAAAATATGTACAGGAGCTTGGGGAGAAATGTCTTCAAAGGCATAAGAAAAGTCATCTTCATATACTTTTTTTGAAGGAATATCTCCTTTAATAATTTTACAAAATAAACATTCAGTCATAAGAAACCTCCTCAAATAGTGGGTTTAAATAGTGGATTTTAAAGGGGAGATAATCTTCCTTTAAAACCTTCTTGATACAAAGTGTGTAAAGAAATATTTTGAATGGTTCCTAAAAGAGAATTGGGAAAATTCTCTACCCATACAGGAATATATTGGGGGGTATATCCAATAACAAGCCCGGAATTTTCCTCTTCCTCAAAAAGAACAGGTTGTATGGTATTGAGTAAATGGTGATTACGGTACTGAAGAGAAAGGGCCTTGTTTAAATCAATAAGCTTGCGTACTCTTGCATCCTTTATGTTTTTAGAAAGTTGTCCTTTAAAGCCGGCTGCCGGCGTTCCTTCCCGCGGGGAATAAGGAAAAACATGCATGTGTGAAAAACCAATGGTTTTACAAAAAGAAAAGGTTTCTTCAAATTCTTCTTGGGTTTCACCGGGAAACCCTACCAGTACGTCCGTAGTAAAAGCAGCATCAGGATATAAAAGCCGCAAAGCTTTAACGGCAGTTTGAAAGTCTTCTTGGCTATAGCGACGCCCCATTCGTTTTAAAACCGTATTACTACCCGATTGGAGGGCTAAATGAAATTGAGGGCATAATTTTGTAAGAGAAGATAACCCTTGAAGAAAAGACTGGGTAATAAGGTTAGGCTCTAAGGAACCTAATCGAACCCGTTTGATAAGGGGAATGGATTCGAAAACTTGAAGAACATCAATAAGAGATTCTCCTTTTGTTAAATCTAAACCGTAGCTGCCAATATGAATGCCGGTGATAACAATTTCACTAAAACCGGAAGATGCAAGGGTTAAGGCTTCTTTTTTTATTTCTTCCAAGCTACGGGAACGTATAGGACCACGGACACTTGGAATAATGCAATAAGTACAATGACGGTTACAACCTTCCTGTATTTTCATAACCGCTCTGGTATAGCCGTGATGGTTGGTAACAGATAAAGGCTCAAAAGGAGTTTTTTCTAAGGTGGATACGGCAACGATTTGGCTGTTTGTTAAAAGGGCTTCTTCAAATAAAGAAGCTACTTGGCTACGGTTTTGAGTGCCGATGATTAGCCTAGCACCAGTAGATAATAAATCCTTTCCTTTACGTTGTGCTAAACAACCGGCTAAAATAATCTCTGCATCAGGATTGTTGCGTTGAATGCGTCTTAATAGTTGAAGGCTTTTTTTATCTCCTGTACCGGTAACAGTGCAGGTATTAATAAGGTAAACATCTGCTTTTTCGTTAAAGGGCACAATGTGATAGCCTTTACTTTGAAAGGCTTCTAACATGGCTTGGGTGTCGTATTGGTTTACTTTACAGCCTAAGGTATGAAAAGCTATTGTGTGCAAATAATCCCTTCTTTTCTTAAAATACTAATATAAATCGCCATAAAGGGCAAAAAGTGCAATAGTAGCAGCTAAACCTGCAGTTTCTGTACGAAAAATTCTTTTACCAAGAGTAAGGGGATAGGCGTGGTTTTGAGTTAAAAGAAGAATTTCTTTTTGAGAAATCCCCCCCTCCGGACCAATTAATATTCCAATGTTTTTAAGCTTAGGAAAATTTTGATGGATAAGATTCACGTTTAAAGAGTGACTTTCTTCCCAAGGAATTAAAAACAGATCATGGTTTGGGGTTTTTTCGATTAATTGGCTAAAAAGAATGGGGGGAGATACCAAGGGGGTCAAAACCCTTTTTGACTGCTTGGCAGCTTCTAAGGTAATTTTATTCCAACGGTTGAGCTTTTTCTCTTCGTCTTTTCCATGAATTTTAACAATGGACCGCTCCATTGCAACAGGTACAAAAGCACTAATGCCTGCTTCTGTACCTTTTTGCAAGAGATAATCCATTTTTTCTCCTTTAGGAATACCTTGATAAAGGGTAATTTTTAATTGAGGCTCACTTGAGGGAAGAACAGCGGTAACTTTACAAGTAACTTGAGTAGGGTTAAGGGCTAAAATAAATGCACTATATAAAAAATGTTGGTTAGACAGGGTAATGGTGTCGTTAACCTTCATTCGTAATACTTTTACTGCGTGATGGCTGTCTTCCTGGGTTAAGGAAAGGACATCATCAATCTTTATAATAGGTTCTGAAACAAAAAAATGGGATATAAAAACCCCTCCTTTAATAAAGTTACGCTACCATCATATAAAAAAGTCCTCCTTTTTTCAAGGAGGAAAAATTAAGTTTTCCACACCATGGCGGTCCACTCGCCTTGGGTATTTTCTTCAAGTAAGGAATAGCCTTCTTTAAATAGAGCTTCTTTTACTGTTGTGGCTTTCTCTTTTAATATACCGGAACAGATAAACAAACCATTTTCCATTAAATTCTTTTTTAGTGGGGAAGCCAATAAGACAATAATCTCAGCAATAATGTTAGCAACACAAAGGTCGAAGGAGGAATTTGTAATAGAAAGAAGGTCTCCTTGAGCAACGTTTATAATTTGGGACAAGTGATGGTGAACAACATTTTCTTTAGCTACTTTTACAGCATTGGGATCAATATCAACGGCAAGAACTTCCTTTGCTCCTAATAGCCCCGCGCTAATAGCTAAAATCCCCGAACCTGTACCAATATCTGCAACGGTCATTTGAGGGGTTACGTATTTTTCAAGAAAGGAAATACACATAGAGGTAGTTTCGTGAGAACCGGTGCCAAAAGCCATACCGGGGTCAATTTCAATAATTTGCTCCCCTTCTTGTGGTTCATAGGCTTCCCAAGTAGCTTTAATTACCAATGTTTTACCAGGCTTAAAAGGCTTATAAAAATCTTTCCACTTATCTTCCCAATTTGTATTTTGGAGGGGGTGGGCGTGGATGGACAAAGTGCCTAAAGGTATAGAAGAGTTATTGGTTTTTAAAGCAAGTAAAGCTTGTTTAATGGCCAAATAGATATTTTGAAAGGAAGGAGTAAGAGAAAACCAGCCTTGCACTAACACATCCTCAGGCATTTGCTTTAAAATATTTTCATCAAAAATTTCCCAATAACCATGGGGTTGATTTTGAGGAGGGATATCAGCTTTATCAATAATCATGGTTCCTTGTGAGCCGCGGGATATTAAAATTTCGCTTACCAAATCGGCACCTTGGCTTGTGGTGTGCACAACAACTTCCATCCAGTCCATAAAGTATCTCCTTATTAAGTGAAGATAGGGGAAAGACAAGCTCAATTAATTATTGAACTTGTCTTTTACCCTGTCAAAAAACTTTTTGTTTTCTTCATAATCTTTACCGGTAAGGGCTTTGTTAAATTCTTTTAACAGGTTTTTTTGTTCTTCATTTAATTTTTTTGGAACTTCAACCTTTACAGTAAAATATAAATCGCCCTTGCCAGAACCGCGCATATAAGGAACCCCTTGGCCGCGTATTTTAAATTCTGTACCAGTTTGAGTACCTTCAGGAATACGATGTTTTACTTTCTCCGTTAGAGTAGGAACTTCGATTTCTCCCCCTAAAGTAGCTTGAGCAAAGGATATGGGCAGTTCCATAAACAGATTTACCCCTTGACGGGTAAAGGTTTTATGAGATTTAACTGTAATGTGGATGTATAAATCTCCGTTAGGGCCTCCTTTTATACCGGGTTCTCCTTGGCCGTTCATCACAATGGTCTGCCCATCATCAATTCCGGCAGGAACCTTTACTGTTGCAGTACGTTTACGGCGTACCCTACCGGAACCACTACAGTTTTCACATTTTTCTTCAATGACAGTACCTGTACCGTTACAAGTGGGGCAAGTACGTACTGTAACCATAAAACCACTACCGGAACGAATTTGCCCTGACCCGTTACAGGTAGGACAAGTTTTTGGATTGGTACCGGGTTTGGCACCTGACCCATCACAGACCTCACAGTTTTCATCGCGGTAAAAATCAAAGGATTTTTCTATACCGAAAACCGCCTCTTCAAAGGAAATCTTCATTTCATAACGTAAATCGTTACCCGGTTGAGGGCCTGCATTTCTTCTTGGGTTTCCCCCCATTGCACCACCAAAAAGCTGATCAAAAATACTGTCAAAACCGGAAAAAGAATCAAAGCCCGCACCACCAAATGGATTTCCTCCACCAAAGGGATTGCCACCCATGTCAGGACCATTAAAACCAAACTGATCATAACGGGCACGTTTATCATCATCAGAAAGAACTTCATAAGCTTCGGTAGCTTCTTTAAAGCGTTCTTCTGCAGTTTTGTCGTTAGGGTGTAAATCCGGGTGGGATTCTTTGGCCAACTTTCTATATGCTTTTTTAATGTCATCGCTGGAGGCGCTTTTTTCCAACCCCAACACCTCATAATAATCTTTTTTAGCCAACAGATCACCTACTTTACAATTTTTTTATTATTTTAATCAGTGAAGAGCGCCGCCCTCCGCCAATAGGGGAGAGCAGCGACCTTTGAGCATCATACCATATTTTCTTTATTATTGTACATCAAAATCAGTATTTACTGTGCCGTCAGGGTTTTGGCTTCCGGCTTCAGCTTGAGAAGCATCACTAGGCTGACCTTGGTTGGCCTCAGCTTCCTGTTGATAAATTTTGCCGAAAATAGCATATACTTTTTCAGTAAAGCCTTCCATGGCTTTTTTAATTTCTTCGGCATTGTTGCCTTCTTTCACTTTTTTGAAAGCTTCAAGTTCACTTTCAACAGTGGCTTTATCCTCATCGGAAAGCTTATCGGCATTTTCTTTTAGTTGTTTTTCAATTTCGTAAATTAAGGTTTCAGATTGATTTAAGGTTTCTACTTCTTCTTTACGTTTTTTATCTTCTTCTGCATGTTGCTCAGCTTCTTTTACTCTTTCGTTAATTTCGTCTTCAGTTAAGTTAGAAGAAGCGGTGATGGTAATTTTTTGTTCATTGCCAGTACCTTTATCTTTAGCAGAAACATTTACAATCCCGTTTCTGTCAATAGAGAAAGTAACTTCAATTTGGGGTACTCCCCGTGGGGCGGTAGGGATACCTGTAAGCTGGAAGCGGCCTAGTGTTTTATTATCATAAGCCATGGGGCGCTCTCCCTGTAGCACATGAATTTCTACAGTGGTTTGGCCATCGGCTGCAGTAGAGAATACTTGAGATTTTGTGGTAGGAATGGTGGTGTTTCGGTCAATTAAACGGGTGAAAATATGTCCTTCTGTTTCAAGACCTAAGGATAGAGGGGTTACGTCCAATAATAATACGTCTTTTACCTCGCCACCTAATACCCCGCCTTGAATAGCAGCACCAAGGGCAACACATTCATCTGGGTTAATGCCTTTGAAGGGGTCTTTTTCTGTAATTTTTTTCACAGCATCTTGTACTGCCGGAATACGGGTAGAACCACCTACCAAAATAACTTTATCAATTTGGTTGGCACTTAAGCCTGCATCAGATAATGCTTTGGTCATAGGTTCAATGGTTTTGTTTACTAAATCAGCTGTTAATTCATCAAACTTTGCTCTGGTTAAAGTAACATCTAAGTGTTTTGGTCCGTTAGCATCAGCGGTGATAAAAGGTAAGTTGATATTAGCAGATACTACACTGGATAATTCAATTTTAGCTTTTTCAGAAGCTTCTTTTAGCCTTTGATAGGCCATTTTATCTTGCCTTAAATCAATACCTGTATCACTTTTAAAGCTATCGGCAACGTAATTGATAATTCTGTCATCAAAGTCGTCGCCTCCTAAACGGTTGTTTCCGCTGGTGGCCAATACTTCAAAAACACCGTCTCCAATTTCCAGTAAAGATACGTCAAAGGTACCGCCACCTAAATCGTAAACAAGAATTTTTTGGCTACCGTCTTTATCAAGGCCATAGGCTAAAGCAGCAGCAGTTGGTTCGTTAATAATACGCATAACTTCAAGGCCAGCAATTCGTCCTGCGTCTTTAGTAGCTTGACGTTGGCTATCGGAAAAGTAAGCAGGCACTGTAATAACAGCCTGGGTAACAGTTTCGCCAATGTAAGCTTCAGCATCGGTTTTTAATTTTTGTAAAATCATAGCTGAAATATCTTGTGGGGTTAAGTCTTTGCCGTCAATGGCTATTTTGTGAGAAGTCCCCATTTCTCTTTTAATAGAAAGAATGGTTCGTTCAGGATTGGTAACAGCTTGCCTTTTAGCAACCTGGCCTACTAAACGCTCTCCTTCTTTTGTAAAAGCCACAACAGATGGGGTGGTTCTACCACCTTCAGCATTAGGAATTACAACAGGCTCTCCGCCTTCCATTACTGCCACACAGCTGTTTGTTGTACCTAAGTCAATAC
>CAZEIB010000120.1:0-6993 GCA_964511785.1 uncultured Oscillospiraceae bacterium | reverse complement strand
TTAACAGTTGGAAGGCTTCTTCTACTTTTTGCACAAAGAGCAACTGTAAACCTGCTTTGTCATATTGATATAAAGGGCACATTTCTTGTGAGCGAAAATCTATTTTACTTTTTACTTTTTCCTCTTTGGTAAAGGTAGGGCTTAAAGGAAATATTCTGCAGGCCAAAGGTCTATTCTCCCTCGGGCAGGTACCATTACAAATTAACACCTTTCTATTGTCCCTTTCAAGTACCTTACACCAAGAAACCTCTTTATAATATTTTTCTTCCCCCGGAAAAAGTAACATGCCATTTGTATTGTCTTCGTTTGGTAAACAACAGGCATTACCACACAAACTACCACAATTTTTCACCAAAGGAGTAACTTCCTTTAGTAAATTTCGGGCTTTCTCTAAAGCATCTCCCATTTTTTCTCCTTCTATTTTTCTTTACTTTCTTTACTTTTTCTCCCCACCCCTTTTTATCTGCCATTGTATTCCTGCTAGTTGCTATTGGTAGGGGCAAACATCCTTTGATAATTGATTACAATATTGATATAGATTAAAGAGCCTACAGGCAAGCTCTCCTCATTAAGTCATAGTAATGATAAAGAGAATAAGGAGCGAATATCGCTCCTTATTTTTTTATTTAGGCCTTGGATTTCCATGGAACAGCAATCTTTGAGTTCCTTCTCCGGCTACTCCATCCTGCTTAAGGCCATTTTTTTGTTGAAATTCTTTCACTGCATTTGCTGTAAGTTGATCGTACACCCCGGTAATTGTAACACTACTACTTAAATAGCCTAAATCTTGTAGTTTACTTTGTACATCTGTTACTGCACCACCTTGGGAACCTATACGCAATGTTTCATAGGTACTTCCGCTACTTCCTTTGGGACGGGCGAAGCTGGAATACATTAGTCCTAAGGTGTCCGCTCCTGCTGTACCGTCGGCTTTTAGGTTGTTATTTCCCTGAAAATCTTTAACCGCTTGCACGGTACTTTCTCCATAAATGCCGTTTACCGTACCATAGTAATAACCCAGTTCCGATAAAGTGGTTTGCATCGTACGTACAGCTTTTCCTTCAGAATAAGGCCGTAGGGGGCTATACTTTAAGGGGTTGTTGGCTGTTTGCCCAAACATTAACCTTTGGGTTGCAACCCCTGCAATACCATCTACTTTTAAGCCATTAAAAAATTGAAAAACACTTACAGCTTCAGCAGTTCCACTGCCATAACTTCCATCTACAGATCCGGAATAGTAACCAAAATCTTTTAATTTTTGTTGAGCGTTTTTCACTTGCTGCCCTTTGGTTCCGGGACGAAGGGTTACATATCCTTCACTGGAAGGGGTATCATCTACATTTCCGTTTCCACCGGTGCCATCGCTGCGAATAGCCGAACCGGAATAAAGTTTTTCTAAGGTTTTTCCCCCGGCAATGCCATCAATTGGGCTTAAGTTGTTCATTCGTTGAAAGTGGGTTACAGCGCTTTTCGTTGTATCTCCGTAAGCTCCATCTGCTTGGCTGCTTTTTAAATAACCCAATAGGGCCAATTCCTTTTGCATACTTCGTACCCCGTCATTTTTGTCTCCGGGACGCAAAGTTCCAATGTGAGCTACTGCATTATTGGCCTTTTTAGCCCCTTGAGAATATAAAGCCCGTTGGGTGTCAGGTCCTGCAACTCCGTCATCCCATAAGCCCGATCTTTTTTGGAAAGCTTTAATGGCCTCATCAGTTCTTGAATCAAACTTTCCGTCGGATGTACCGGTTAGGTAACCTAACTGAATAAGGCGATCTTGCAATTGGGAAACACTTTTTCCGGAGTCCCCTATTCTGAAATAGGTTTCCTTCGTTAAATTCGGTGTGGCCGTAGGTCTAGGAGTAGCCGTTACTTTTGCAGTAGGCTTAGCTGTTACCTTTGCAGTTGCCGTAGGTTTTTTCTTAGCAGTAGAACTTTTAATTTTATCCAAAGTATACTTCCCTGCTTTACCATCTGCATTTAATCCATTTACCTTTTGGAATTCTTTAACGGCATTGGTCGTTCCTGCTCCAAAAACCCCATCAACAGAGCCAGTGTAATAGCCTAAGTTTTTCAACTGTTGTTGTAAAGATTTTACATTTTGGCCGCTACTTCCCTCTTTTAATGAGCCTGCTGTAGGAGCAGGGGTTGCCGTAGGCCTTTGGGTGGCTGTAGCAATTGTAGTTTGAGTGCTTGTAGGTAAAATTTGTGTAGTAGATATTGGAGATTTTGTTGGAAGAATATTGATCAACCCACTCTGATCTGTTGGTGCCACTTGCCCTGTTTGATTACCGGGATTAAATATATCCGCTCCGGTAAGGCCCATCCCTTCTGAAGGTTTCGGTGTGGGCGTGGCTGTAGGTTCCGGCGTTGGCGTTGGTGTTGGGGAAGGTGTCGGCGTTGCGTAAGCAATAATGCCTTGCCCTACTCCTTGGTTATCTAACCCTGCTACTTCATCAGGGGGGGTCATCATACAACCACTCAGGATGAAGGTTGCCAATAGTAACAACATCAATAATATCCCTTTTTTATTGATTTTCTGTTTCATCGTGTCAGTCCTTTCTTTCCTGAATAAGAAAAAGATAATCCTATTTTAAACATTCATTTTTATGCTATAGCTTCACAGTTCTTCTTCTATATCATAACCTATGGGAAGGATTGTGACAAGCATAATTGTTTCAAATATATAACGACTGTAACTTCTTTTTTCTTCCCGAAAAAGTTTTTTTGAATATTCCGTAAACTTTCTTCATTTATTCTTGTGGTTGTTTGAAGGTTGATGTAGTATGAATAATAGAAGTTCCCTTAGAATTTTCGTTCTTAAAGGAGAGTGTTTTATGATTTTCTTTTCCCCAAACGATTGGATCATTTTTATTATTATTGCTATTGTTAGTTTATTTGTGCAATTTAAAATGCAATCTACCTATCAAAAATATAGTAGAGTACCCACAAAGCTGGGTGCCCCTGCCAATATGGTAGCCGAAAAGCTTTTGGATATTTACAGTAAAGATGAGATTACCATAAAAGCGGTACCGGGGCAATTAACCGATCACTATAATCCTCAAGATCAATCTTTAGCCCTTTCCCAAGGGGTATTTAATTCATCCAGTGTAGCGGCTATTGCCATTGCCGCCCATGAGCTGGGTCATGCAATGCAGGACCAGGACAATTACAGTCCTTTACGTTTTCGTTCTGCTTTAGTTCCTATTTTAAATGTAGCCAACCAACTCTATTGGATTTTATTTTTTATTGGGTTTCTTTTTAATTATCGTGTTTTGCTAAATGCAGGAATTATGGTTTTCGCCTTGTCTTTCTTGTTTTCTCTTGTTACTTTACCGGTGGAATTAAACGCTTCCCGCAGGGCATTAACCATGCTTTCTGACAGTCAGGTTCTTACACAGGAAGAACTGCCCCAAGCCAAATCTGTATTGACTGCTGCTGCTTTAACTTATGTAGCTGCTGCTTTAACCGCTTTACTTCAATTAATTAGGCTTTTGGCTTATAGAAACCGCAGAGAGGATTAACCTGTTTCGTAAATTCCTTATCCTAAAGTCTTTAAAAAAGAAGGAAGAAAAAATCTTCCTTCTTTTTTTCTTTTAATACTACTTAAATAAGCTATTTTTGCCTCTTTTTGCAATTTCTTTTTTTTCACATTCTTTTTCCTAAAACCCTTTCTATTTTCTTCCGATTTTGGTATAATAAAAACATCAAAAAAACATTATTTCTCCCTGTAAAGGAGGGATGCTTATGGGTATCTTTGTTTTTTCTTTAACTGCCTTAGCTATAGGCATTGTTATGCACCGACGAAGTTGTAAAACTAAAGTAGAGCAAAGCGACTTTTTTTATACTGAATATCCCATCAACCAATAACTTTTTATTTATCTTCCTTAAACGCCGATTTTATCGGCGTTTTATATTGAGCGAATTGGCATTTGAGCAGAGTATTTTCGACTAAAATGTTTTCTATATTTGTTGTTGACATTTAATGTTAATAAAAAATTTCACAACATTTATTTTTGATATAAAACCCTCTTAATAAACCTTTGTATTTTATTACTGTTATATTATTACCCGTGAAATGTAGAAATTTCTAAAACATATAGATTTTTTTAAATAGGTAAAATTTATTTGAAAGCCGTTCCCTTTACTTTACTATTCCTCATTTTTTCTTGCAAGCCTTCTTGGGTTATGCCATAATAAATGGAAAATAAAGGAAGGAGTTGCATATGGAAACCATACGCTTATCTGTTCGTCAATTAGTAGAGTTTACCCTCCACGAAGAAGATTTAAGTTTCTCTTCTCCTTCTTTTAAAGCCATGGCAGACGGTACTAAAGCCCATCAAAACCGACAGAGCACCTATATTCCCCCATGGGAAAAAGAAGTTTCCTTAAGCCTTACTTTACAAGAAGAAGAGGCAGTTTTTGTTGTTTCAGGGCGGATGGACGGTTATTTCCCCCATCCCCATTGCCCCATTGTAGATGAAATAAAGCTCTATTCTGATGAAGAACCCTTAGCCGCTCCTTTTCCTGTTCACCTTGCTCAGGGAATATGTTATGGCCATATTCTTTGTGCTACCCAAGGGTTTAAAGAGGTTACGGTGCAAATAACCTATGTCAATCTTTTAGGAGAAACTCTTTATTCCTTTAGCCAAACCTATACTAAAGCTGTTTTGGAAGAAGAGTTTTTCTTTTATTATCACTCCTTTTCCCTTTGGGAAATTGAAAAAGTCCGTCACCGAAAAAAACGTAATGAAACCTTATCTTCTCTTCAATTCCCTTATAATAAGTATCGCAAAGGGCAAAGAGAAATGTCTGTACAGGTGTATGGTGCTATTAAACAAAAAAAACGACTTTTTGCTTCTTTACCCACCGGTACAGGAAAATCTGCAGCCGTTTTATTTCCAGCATTAAAAGCTCTAGGTCAAGGGCTCAGCAAGCAAATTTTTTACTTAACCGCCCGCAATACTGGAAAACAAAGCCCTATTGATGTTATTACCCAGTTAAAAAAACAAAACCTTACTTTACGAGTTTTATCCTTAAGCTCTAAAGAATCCCTCTGTTTTAATTCCCCCAGCCTTCAATGTAGCCACTGTCCTTATGCCCTTGGTTTCTTTACTCGTTTACCCTCTGCCTTACAAGGTTTTTTAAATCATTTTCCTTGGTATGAAGAAGATGTTCTTTCCATTTGTAAGGCACATCAAATTTGTCCCTTTGAATGCTCCCTTGCACTAAGCGAAATAGCTGATGTGGTTATTTGTGATTATAATTATGCCTTTGATCCTTCTGTTCGCATAAAACGTATTTTTGATAACCCAAAAAACATTACTTTGTTGGTAGATGAAACCCATCATTTACCGGATAGGGCCAGAGAAATGCTTTCAGGAACTCTTCACGGACCAACCCTTGTTACTTTTAGAAGAGATGTAGGTAAAGCTTTAAGTAGAACCCATCCTCTTTACAAGTCCCTCTCTTCTTTAATTGTTTACTTACGCAATCTCTCTTCTTCCCCTGCTTTTTTTTCTCTTCCACTGGAAAAAGATTTCCTTGAGCTTTGCCAAAATGTTTACTTGATGGTTCAAAGCCTTTCACCTGTTGATCAGCAAAACCTTTCTCCCTTGTTTTTAGAAGTATTAAGGGCATTAAACAGTTTTTTATTTGCTAGCCAACAACCTATTGAAAATTATAGTCTCCTTTTAGAAAGCCATGGAAAAGAAGGGGCTCTTACTTTATATGCCACCAATGTGCGAGATTATATGGAAACAATTACCCAAAAATTTCATGGTACCGTTTATTTTTCCGCCACCCTTATTCCACTTTTCCCTATGGGAAAACTTTTAGGTGGACAAGAAGAGGACGGTTATTTTTCTCTTCCTTCTCCTTTTCCAAAAGAACATTTGTTAGTATTGCGTAAAAATATTGACACCAGGTATCAGGCAAGAAAAACCACCTTGGAAGAGGTTGCTCAAACCATTGTAAATACTTTTTATGCTAAAAAAGGAAAGTATATTGCCTATTTCCCAAGTTTCGCCTATTTAAATCTTTTATACGAACACCTCCTTTCCCACTTTCCCCATCTGCCTTACTTAGTACAAAAACCCGCCATGACAACCAAGGAGCGTGAAGAATTTCTTTCTTCCTTTTTAGAAGATCAAAAGCCTTTACTAGGCCTTTGTGTATTAGGAGGCATTTTTTCCGAAGGGGTAGATTTACCCGGTTCCGCTTTAATTGGGGCCATGGTGATAGGGGTAGGATTGCCTATGATTAACCCTAAACAAGAGGCTTTAAAAACTACCTTAGGCAGAAGTTTTGGCAATGGTTTTGCTTATGCCTATCAATATCCGGGCATGCAAAAAGTGTTACAGGCGGCAGGTAGAGTCATTCGCAGTGAAAAAGATTACGGTGTAGTGGTGTTAATTGATCAAAGATACTTTCACCCCTCTTACATGGCTCTATGCCCTGAACACTGGATCTTTGATTTTACAAGTCTTACAGATTTTTGGAGCCAAAAGCCAAAACTTTTGTTATAATGCCCTTATCCTTATTCTTTTTTATTACCAACCATAAAGGAGCATTTTATGCCGAATCCTCATGAAGCACTGGTTATACGTAGGCTGGAACCCCAAGATTTAGAACAATATAACGATTTGTTACGTTATGCCTTTCAAGTAACAGAACGTACCTTGGCCCGTTATGGATGGGAAAGCGACGATATTCGTCAATCTAAATTTATTGTGCTGGAAAGAGCTGATGTATTTGGCTGTTTTGACCAGGATAAGCTGGCTTCTCAAATTGCCACCTACCCTATTCGTATGAACATTCACGGAGCTACTTATGCTATTGGCTTTATTACCAGTGTTGCTACTTATCCCGAATATTCCGGCCAAGGTTTAATGAGCCAACTAATGGAAAAAACCTTGTATGAAATGAAGGAAAAAGGTCAAAGTATTGCCTTGCTCTTCCCCTATTCAATTCCTCTCTATCGCCATAAGGGTTGGG
>CAZEIB010000119.1:5563-7002 GCA_964511785.1 uncultured Oscillospiraceae bacterium | reverse complement strand
GAAATTCTTGTGGGCTATTTCTTTCTGATGCACTTCATTTTACAATCTACCATTTCAAAACACCAAAATCTTTTAAAGTTAAGATTTTGGTGTTTTTTGTAGAATTTATTTAGGATAAATTATCTAAGGTTTTGGGAAGTTCAAGAATAACCAAAGTATTTTTATTTAAGGTACTTTCAACTTTTACAGAATACGATTTACCATAGATTAGACTTAAGCGTTTATCTATGTTAACAAGACCATAGCCTTCGCTCTCTTCATTAAAAAGATTTTTTGATTGATTGGGAGAAATTCCGATGCCGTTATCAAAAACCATTAAAACAATATAATTTTCTTTTTCTTCCACAGTAATATGAAGCTGTTTATTTTTCTTTTTGCTATGAAGAAGTCCGTGTTCAATTGCATTTTCTACAATAGGCTGTAAGATAAAATGAGGAATAAGGAAAGCTAATACTGAAGGGTCTGCATGGATAGAAAATTCAAAAACACCTCCATGTAGTGTTTGTTGAATCTCAATATAAGAAGAAATGTTTTTCAGTTCATTTTCTACCGAAATCTCATCTTTACCATGGTTAAGGGAAGTACGATAGAAAGTGGTAATCAATAAGGCTAAATGACTAATTTCATCTTGACCATTGATAATGGCTTGACTATTAATAAGAGATAATACGTTGTATAGAAAGTGAGGGTTGATTTGTGCATAGAGAAGCTTCATTTGATATTCTTTTTTTTCCAACTCGCTTTCATAAGCAACTTCAATTAGGTATTTTAACTGGCCAATCATCTTATTAAAGCTTTGTATTAAAACTCCTACTTCATCTTTCCTATTGGTGGTAACGGTAGCTTTTAATGTTCCCTTTTCTACTTCAAGCATGTTTTTAGTTAATTGCTCAATAGGCTTTACCAGTAATGAAGATAAGAAAAAACCTAAAACACCAAGGATCGTTAAAACAATCCAAAAACCAAAAAAAGCAAACTGAAGAATCTGACGAATTTTGGCGAAAATATCTTTTTTAAGACAAAAAAACTGAATTTCACCTAGTGTATATTGTGTGGAAAGACTTACATATGTTTGGTCATTATCCGTTAAAAAATCAGAAGATTGAATAATAAGATCGGTGATGGCAGGATCTGAGTAGTTATTTGAAAAAAGAACCTCATCTTTGGAGTTTTTAATAATAATCCCATAATCTTGAGGGAGCATTTTCTCAAATGATGAGAAAAAAGATTGATAGTTTACTTCCATATAAATATAACTGATTACAGGATATTTGGGAGAACACATCATTCTTCTAATATTTAATAGTTTTTTTTCCCCTTCCTGTTCATGAATAAACCAATAGGGCTGAGAGATTTCTCAAAAGAATTGGATATTCCAATGTCAAGAATAGGAAAAACTCCTTCGATAGAATAAAAGAGATGATTGATAACGACCATCC
>CAZEIB010000119.1:0-5553 GCA_964511785.1 uncultured Oscillospiraceae bacterium | reverse complement strand
ATAATATTCCATCTTCTCAAGGTCTTCAAGGGGGGCAACATAGGTTGAGGAAGGCAATAGGTCGGAAGAGGTAAAAATCGTCAACTGCTTTAAATCACTATGTAGAGAATAATATGAGAGAAAACGAGGTTCAATATTATAGGTGTAGGCCATATACATTTGAAAATAGTTTGTATTATAGGGGGTGTTTAAAACAGTAAGCAATTCATTATCACTAAATAAATAATCAGATAAATCATTATAGACGTCAATTTTGTTTTCGGCTTGGAGAATTGCTTTTTGCAAGGTGTTGTTGATAGTCTCTATTTCGTTTTGTAAAAGGATCTTTTCTGTATAATGATTTAAGAAAAGATTCATAATGCTAATGGGTAAAATACTTAAAATTATATAAATAAGCAATATTTTCTTTTTCAATTTAAGATTTTTAATATAATTTATCATACCTGATGGCCTCTTCTTCGAAAATACTCAGGTGTATTGCCAAAATATTCACGAAAAACTTGACAAAAATAAGAAAGATTGTTGTAACCAACAGTTTGACAGATATCAACTACTTTCATAGGGGTATGAAGAAGCATTTCTTTTGCTTTTGCCATGCGTGTTTTCTTAATATATTTATTGATATTTTCGCCAGTTTCCTTTTTGAAGATACGGCATAAATAATCTGGATGAACAAAAATAATTTTTCCCAATTCTTCTAAAGATAAATCTTTATAATAATACTGGTCAATATAGTCCTTAATAATTTCGACTCTACTTTTGTATTGCGAAGTTTTTTCATCGGTAGAATCAGGGGATGGGATATCAATAAGAGAGGAGAAATTTTTTTCTATGCGATGTTTTTCTTCTTGTTTTCCTTTTTGAACAACATTTCCTACTCTGCTCATAACTTCATTGAATTCATCTGGATTTATTGGTTTAAGCAAATAATCCTGTACTCCTAAAGCCATTGCAGTTTTTGCATATTCGAATTCTCCAAAGCTGCTGAAAATAATAATTTTCAATTTTTCATTTAATTTAAGAGCTTCTTTTGAAAGAGAGAGACCATCTAAAAAAGGCATTTTAATATCCGTAAGAAGAAGATCAATAGAAACATTTTTCAAAAGACCAAGAGCTTCTTTTCCATTAAGGGCTGTTGTAATATCAAAGGGAAGATTAAAACGATTTGTTAAATGTAATACACAGTCTAATTCGATTTTAGAGTCATCTGCTACCAACATTTGTATTTTATCCATGATGTACCTCCTTAAGGTCAATATTATAATTTGCACTCTATTACAAAAGAATGGTTGAATAAGAAATTGGTCAATTTTTTGATAGGAAAGTCAATAATATTGCGTTTACTATCAAAAAGGGATATGTTATCTTTAATTAAACAAATGATATCCTTCGAGGCGCCGGAGGGGAACAAATGAATCTTATAACTTTTACATTTTACAAGGGAGGAAATAATTGTATGCGTAAACAGAGAAAATTTTTTGTATTTATTTTGGCAATATCCTTACTCTTAACTACATTTATACCTTTTGTTGGAGCAGAAGAAATTGATCCTTATGGTCCTGTTTCAGAAGAAAAAACAATTATCCATGTAGGAAGGGAAGAGTCTGCTAACGTAACTTATGTTCCTGGAGAAAACTCATTAGACAACTATATTGTTCGTTATTTAAGCGATCAACTGAATGTAGAGTATGTATATGACTTTTCTGTAGATGGTAGTTCCTATGAGACGAAAGTTGCTATGGCAATTGCAGCTAATGATATGCCTGATGTAATGGTGATAAACTATACCCAGCTTCGTCAATTAGTAGAAGCGGATGCCATTGAAGATATGACTGAAGTATACAACAAATTCGTATCGCCTAAGTTGAGTAAAGCTTTTGAATCAACAAACGGCATTAGCTATAAACTATCCACCTTTGACGGAAAAATGATGGCCATTCCAAATATGTTACCGGGGATGGATACGATTCCTATTCTTTTTGTTCGTGGAGATTGGATGGAAGAATTAGGACTTGAAGATCCTAAAAACTTAGATGATATTGTTGCCATTGCAAACACCTTTAAAGAAAAAAATCCTGGTGGAAATGTACAATCAGGTTTGTTAGTTTCAAAAGAACCAGTTCAAGAAGGTGGCGGGCAATATAACATTAATGCTTTGTTCTCTTTGTTTGGAGCAGCACCTAAGCACTGGATTGAAAAAGATGGAGAAGTTGTTTATGGTTCTGTTACTGAAGAAGCCCGTGCTGCTTTAGTTGAAATTAGAAAATTAGTTGAAAGTGGGTTTATTGACGGTTCCTTTGTAGTAAGGGACGGTACTCAGTGTACTGAAATGATTCATAGTGGCCAAGCAGGTATGTATTACGCTCCCTGGTGGAATGGGCAAGCATTGGTAAGCATGCTTGAAACTTCTCCTGACAGTGTAAAATGGAATATGTACCTCATGCCAACAAATGAAGACGGAACTTATGATGTTTATATGAAAACCCCTACTACAAACTATATTGTAGTTAAAAAAGGCAGTAGTGAAGCTATAAAAGAAGCAGTGGTTAAAACGGTTAATTTCCAATATGATTTAGATCAAGACCAAGCATTAGATGTAAGGCCGGAAGGAATGGATACTCCTTTCTCTTGGCATTATTATCCTATAAACACCTTACATTGTGACTATGACGCAAAAGAAGTTCAAATTCAAAGCGTAATGGATTGCATTGATGGAAAAATTGCTTATGAAGATCTGACTGGAGATGGAAAAACTTGGTATAACGGATATACAGCAGTACTGAAAGATGGTTTCCGTGCAGCGGTAGATACAAACATTTCTACAGCTAATGCTTGGGGCTGGTCCATTGGCGCTTGGGAAGTTCAACGTAATACAGAAATGATTAACCGTATTAACGATGTAACCTATGCAAAAACTCCTACTATGGAAACAGAATGGGCTACCCTTGAAACCATGGAAGATGAAACATATCTGCAAATTTTAACAGGAGATGCTGACATTTCTGCGTTTGATGATTTTGTAAACAATTGGAAAGTTTTAGGCGGAGATACCATTACCCAAGAAATTAAAGATATTGCAGCAGGAAACTAAAAAGGCTGCTAGAGGATTTTCATTTTGGAGAACCTGGTATGCTAGGTTCTCCTCTTCTTTAAATCATTTTAATAATCAACGTATATCGCTGTGGAGGTGAACGGCTCTTGACTAATTTTAAAAAAAGAGACTTACGCCGTAAAACATTAAAAGATACTTGGCCCTATCATCTTTTTTTATTACCTGGCTTACTTATTTTAATTGTGTATACTGTGCTTCCCTTTTTAGGAAACTACATTGCGTTTAAAAACTTTCAACCGGCATTAGGTTTTTTGAAGTCTAAGTGGGTAGGACTCACTCATTTTAAGAAAATGCTTATTCTACCTGATACAAAACGGGTATTTGTAAATACCCTTGTAATTGCTTCAGGTAAATTAATTTTCAGCTTAGTAGTTTCTGTTTTTTTTGCAATTTTATTACAGGAAATGCGAGGAAAATGGTTTAAGAAAACTGTGCAAACCATTACTTTCTTACCTCACTTTTTATCTTGGGTTATTTTAGCCACTGTATTTCGTAATGTATTAGACGAAACAGGTGTGGTTAATAGTTTGTTGGTTAACTCGGGAATTATTAAAGCGCCAATTGTATTTTTAGGAAACAACTCAACTTTCCGTTCAATTATTATTGCCACAGACGTATGGAAAGAGTTTGGTTATAGTGCCATTATTTTTATTGCAGCTCTTGCAGGAATAAATTATGAATTATATGAAGCTGCAGATATTGATGGTGCAAGTAGATTGCGAAAAATTTGGCACATTACTCTTCCTGGAATAAAAGTAACGATTGTACT
Source organism: uncultured Oscillospiraceae bacterium (assembly GCA_964511785.1). Lineage (GTDB taxonomy): Bacteria > Bacillota > Clostridia > Christensenellales > Aristaeellaceae > CAYFQH01. The sequence continues at coordinate 1,672 of CAZEIB010000119.1, read as the reverse complement.
GGTTGCAACTTTAAATATTTCTAGTATATTAAATGCCGGATTTGATCAGGTGTTTAACTTGTATAGTCCCATTGTTTATAAGTCGGGAGATATTATAGATACTTATGTATATCGCAAAAGCTTTATCAGTACTGAATATTCCTTTGCAACTGCAGTAGGCCTTTTAAAATCAGTTATCAGTTTCTTGCTAATTGCAACATCTTATACTATGGCAGATAAATTTGCCAACTATCGAATATTTTAGAAAGGAAGTGAGTAAATGGTACATTACAAAAATGCTTCAAATAGAGTGTTTGATTTTGTTATAACTGTATTGCTAGCTTTATTTGGTTTAGTTTGCTTACTTCCATTACTTCATGTTTTGGCCTTATCCCTTAGTAGTAAAAATGCGGCATTGGCGGGGCAAGTTTCATTTTTTCCAGTAGATTTTACTACAACACCCTATAAAATGCTTTTTAAAGATGAGCGGTTTATTGCAGCCTTTTGGGTATCGGTTAAACGAGTTTTGCTTGGTGGTGGATTAAATCTGATTCTCAGTATTTTAATGGCCTATCCACTTTCTTTAGAAACGGAAGAGTTTCCATCACGAAATAGGTATATGTGGTTGATGATTTTCACTATGCTTTTTGCAGGAAGTATTGTACCCTGGTATTTTGTTATTAGAAATACCGGAATATTGGATACGGTGTGGGCATTAGTATTACCGGGTGCCGTACCTGTATATAATACCATTTTATTAATGAATTTTTTTAGGAATCAGCCAAAAGCAATTAAAGAGTCAGCTTCTATTGATGGTGTAAATCCATTTCAAATGATGCTTCTTATCTGCGTACCTCTTGCACTTCCAGCAATAGCAACTATTACTCTTTTTTCAGTGGTAGGGCATTGGAACAATTTCTTTGATGGGTTACTGCTAATTAATACTCCAAGCAAAGTACCTCTACAAACATATATTTATACTTTATCCAACACCAACATTGATATTAGTAGCTCTACTTCATTAACTCCTGAGGAAATTGAGGCTCTAACTTCTTTAAGAACCTTTAATGCTGCTAAAGTTGTTGTCGCCACAATGCCAATACTAATTATCTATCCATTTATGCAACGTTTTGTAGTCAGTGGTATTACCTTAGGATCTGTAAAAGAATAATCAGCAAACGAAAAAGTATAGGAAACAGCCAAGAAGCATAGGCCCTTGGCTGTTTTTTTGTAGTCATTAAATTTGATAAGCAGTACGTTGAATAATTTGTTCTTGATATGCTTTGTCCAGCTGCACAAAATGGCCGCTCCATCCCCAAACACGTACAATTAAATGTTGATACTGTTCGGGGTTTTCTTGTGCTTTTATCAATGTATCGCGGCTTACGGCATTTACTTGTAATTGATGACCGCCAAGGGTGAAATAGCTTTTAACCAGTTGAGCCACTTTGGTTTGCGCTTGTGAATTTTTGAATACAGTATCGCTTAGTTCCAAAGTTAAAGGACCACCATTCATGGTATCAATAACACTAGGACGTGCCATTGCTTGAATAACAGATAAAGGGCCTGCATCATGGAGTAATAGAGAAGGAGAAAAATTTGCAGATATTGGCTCTCCGGGAAGGTGTCCATCGGCTAAAGATCCTAACTCATCTGCATGCCATAAATAGTACATGGCAGAACCGGTACCAGC
>CAZEIB010000118.1:0-7012 GCA_964511785.1 uncultured Oscillospiraceae bacterium | reverse complement strand
CCAGTAATTACTATAAAGTACATACCGATGAAAAAACCGTTGGAGAAGCCTTATTAAAAGCCAAACTCATTGAAGGCAGTCAAGGAGAATTTGGCCTTTATGTATTAACTGTTGATGGTGAAACCTTAGATTTTGATAAAGACAAAATGTATTGGGCCTTTTATGTAAACGGGCAATACGCTACTGCCGGTGTTGACCAAACCGATATAGAAGCAGATGCCTTGTATCAATTTAAGGCTGAAAAATAATGGATAAGAAAACCAAAGCCCCACTTTTAGCAGTAAAAGAAATGGTACTTTTTGCCATGCTTGGGGCTTTAATGTTTGTATCTAAAATACTTATGGAATGGATTCCTAATGTTCACTTATTAGGGGCCCTCACCATGACCTATACCCTGGTATACCGTAAAAAAGCCCTTTGGCCCATTTACTTATTTGTTTTAATTAGTGGGTTATATTACGGTTTTTCCGGTTGGTGGCTTTCCTATTTATATATTTGGGCAGTTCTTTGGGCAATTACCATGGCATTACCTCAAAATATGCCCAAAAAAGTGGCTCCTATCGTATACATGTGTATATGTGCATTACATGGCTTTGCTTTTGGTGCCTTATGGGCACCCCTGCAAGCACTTTTATACGGTTTTTCTTTTAAAGCTACCATTGGGTGGATTATTTCCGGCTTGCCTTGGGATATTGCCCACGGTATTGGCAATTTTTTTGCAGGTATTCTCATAGTACCCTTGGCTAAATTATTAAAAAAACTTCAAAAAATGTATTAAAAAAAGCCACCGATATTTTTGTCGGTGGCTTTTTTACGATTTTATAAAGCTTTCATCATTAAAGTTTCCCCTAAAAGGGTTCCTTCTTTTAATTGAATAGAATTTTTGCGAAAGCCGTAAGGCATAAACCCGCATTTTTCATAAAGGGCTTGGGCTCTTTCATTTCCTTCAACAACCTCTAGCTCCATTTGTTTTACCCCAATTTCTTTGGCCTTTTCGTACAACGTATTCAGTAAAACTGTCCCTAAACCAAGGGCCCAATATTCTTTTAAAATACTAATGGCCAAACTGGCGCGGTGGCGGGTTTTAATAAGGGAACTGGAAGAAAACTGGGCAATGGCAACCAGATTTTCATCAACAAAAGCCATAAGCATTAAAGTTCTAGGGGCATTTTTTTGCCCCAGTAAAAGTCCTTCTTCTTCCTCTATCGTATAACTTGCAGCTTCTTCAGGGTAACGAAGCAAATAAGGGCTTTCTCCGTTAACCTTTATTAAAAAATCCAAAGCTTCTTTTGCGTCCTCTTTTTCAGGACTGCGCAAAACACAGGAAAGGCCTTTTTTAAGCCATATTTCCTTTGGAAGAAAAATCATTCCCTCATCTCCTTGAATAGGTTTTACCCATTGTATCCTTGAGGAATAAAACTGTCAATAAAAAAGGATAGAAAAGTAGAACCTTGATTGGTTTAAAGAGAAAGGACTTTGGTCATTTTCTCCGCCAAGGGAATCATTCCCTCTTTCGATACTTTAACAACCTGTCTATCATAAGTAATAAGGCCGTTAGTTTCATCTTCCACATCACTTACTTGGGTATAAATACTGGCGCAAAGCCCTGTTGAAATAATAGGAAGAATTTCTTTTTCATATAGAGCAATAATATCTTCTTCAAAGGCTTTTTGCTGATCAAATTTTTTGTACCCGTGAACCCGCTTGGTGTTAAATACATGGGCTGGAACATTGTAAGAATATCCTCCAAATTCAGATAATACCAAAGGCCGTGTATTTACAGGCAAATTAACAGGCTTAAAGTATACATGATAACTGTCCACATCACTTTTTTTCTGCCAAAACCAACCGGAGGTAGCATCGATAAAGCGAGAGGAATCAATTTCCTTAGCCAAAGTATATACCTTGTCGGCTTCAAATTGCCCCCAACCTTCATTAAACAAGGTCCAATAACAAATACTGGGAAAATGGTGTAAGTAGGTGAAAGTTTCTTCCATTTGGCGAATAAAAACTTCTTTTTGTTTTTTACTTCGATGCAAAATTTTATCAGTCATTTTAATAGCCCCTACATTGGGTAAAGCCGTATCTCTTACAAAAGAATAATGGCCGTTGTTTACCAAATCTTGAAAAACTACCATACCCAGTGTATCGCACAGGTAATAAAACAAGGCAGGTTCAACTTTAATGTGCTTTCGCAAAGTGTTAAAGCCTAATTCTTTACAGCGGAGAATATCATCTTGATAGCCTTGTAAAGTAGCAGGCAGATAAATCCCGTCGCTAAAATATCCTTGGTCTAGCAAACCATGGAAAAAATAAGGCTTTTCATTTAAACAAAGCCTGGAAATTCCTTTGATCTTTTGAGTGGTTAAAGTTCTTAAGGCAAAATAGCTTTCTACTTGATCTGTATCGCTGCGAAGGGTACAGCGGTATAAATAAGGGTCTTCCGGAGTCCAGTGTTTGGGGTTAGGAATAGAAAGGGTAAGGGTATTTTCTGTAAAAGTTTTCTCAAGGGTACCTGTAGGGGTGGTAATGGTAAGGTGCTTGTTTTTGGCTTTGGTGGTTACTGTTAAGGTAACTTCTTGTAAAGTGGTGTCAAAACGAAGGTTTTCTATAAAATGATAAGGCACACTTTCCAGCCATACACTTTGCCAAATACCGGAAACAGGGGTATACCACATGCCTCCCCGGTTGTTTTTTTGTTTTCCCCAAGGATAATCATGATGAAGGTCATCTTGAACAAGGACTTCTAAGGTGTTATTGCCTTGAAGAGAATCGGTAATATCCACAGTAAAAGGCAAATACCCTCCCTTATGTACCAGTAGTTTTTTACCGTTAAGAAAAATGGTAGCAACTTGATCCACAGCCCCAAAGTGTAAAAGAACCCGCTCTTTTTGAAAGCCTTCCGGAAGTGAAAAAGTTTTTCGATAATGAAGGTCTATTTTTTTCCCATGGAGAGCTTGTACTGTAGAAAGCTTACTTTGGGGAGGAAAGGGAACCAAAATGCTACTAAATTGGCTGGGGCTTGTCCCTCGTTTGGTAAAGGCAAAATCCCAAGTACCGTTTAACGAAAGATAACTATCTCTTTTTAATTGTGGTCTGGGGTAATCTTCCCAAGGAATAGGGGCAAGGTCTTTTTCATAGGGGGTGGTTAAGGTTTCATATTCAGGTGTAATTTTCTTTCTAAGAATAAGTACAAAAGGAAGAAGGAAAAGCAAAACCACTAAGGCTGCCATAAAAATATTGGGATTGGGTAAAAAGGAGGTAGTTCCATCAGTATTCGTAATATGCTCTGCCCCTTTTAAAACCAAAGCTCCAATAGCGGGGCCAACAACCCCCGGTAAAAGAACCTGGGCTACAATACGCAGGCCTTGAAACATCCCTGCACGGTTTTTAGGAATGTGGTCACGTATAACTGCTCCAAAAACAGACATCCCCATTAAATAACCACACATCATCAGTAATGAACCGATAAATACCCATAGGATGGCGGTGGTAAAATATAAAAGGAAATACCCAAGGGCAAGAGAAACAAGGGGAAAAACAATGGCTTTTTGAAAGCCGGATTGATCATAGATTTTTCCGTAAAAGGCAGTGGCAACAGCAGCTAAAACAATGGCAGGAGCCATTACCATAACATAATTGGAAAGCTTTAAGGTTTCAGAATAATATAAAATTAAATAAGGCATAAAAACACTAATGGATATTCCAAATATAGCAAAAGCGCCAAGAGACAAGTAAAGGTTAGGTAAGGAACGAACAATTTTGGGCCTAAATCCATAAATGACATTTTTAAAATAATGCTGGTTTTCTTTGGTATCCATAGGAACATCTTCTACTAAGTAAAAGCCTAAAAGGCCTAACAAAAAAACTACCCCGCCAATAATGACAAAAATACTGGTCCAACTTTCAGCCAAGGATAAATCGAAAAACATAAAGCCACCAAAAACCACTAAAATAGCTAAAAGAGGCATCATGGCATTTATTCCTTCTACCTTTCCTCTAAAAGCAGGAGGCGTGGCATCGGTAAGCCAAGCATTAAAGGCGGCATCATTGGCTGTAGAGCCGAAGAAAGTCATAACACAGTCCAATATAATGGTAAGGGCTATTCCTACCCCTGTAGCGGAAAGGGTTGCGGGAATCCATTTTTCAAGCCAATCTACCCGTAAAAGAGCAAAGGCTAGTATGGATATGCCCCAAAACAAGTAGCCTAAAGTAATAAAAATTTTACGTTTTCCAAGTTTATCGCTTAAGGGGCCTATAAACAAAGTGGTAAGGGTGGCTACCACAGCAGATGCGCCTACCATTAAGGAAATATCACCGGGGGTAGCATGAAACATTTTATAAATAAACACATTTAAGTACATGTTTTCTACTACCCAAGCTACTTGGCCAATTAAGCCAAAGATGATTAAAGATAACCAGAATTTTTTAGTTAGTAGTTTTTTTTGAATCATAAAGCCACCTCATAAAGATATATTTACCATAAAGAAACAGTTATAATGATAAAAACCCCTTCTTTTTAGCAAACAAAAGAAGGAGTTCAAAAATTAAAAAAGCTTTGCGCAAATGGCTAAGTGATCAGATAAATAACGGTTTTCTTTTTCCCACAGGGTTAGAGGAACAGGAGCCTTCACAAAATCTGTAATCATATAGTCAATGGTGGTATATGTTTTTGTATTTCCATAGCCGTGATAGGTATAGGGCAGGTTTTCTGTAAGGCTAATGTAGGGGAAAGGAAGAGTATGAAGGGTTTGATACTCAGGATCTTGTGGCGTAAAGTTAAAATCCCCTACCAAAACAAAGGGAACAGGCCATTTGCTTTTTTCTTTTATCAGAACATGACAAATTTGCTTAAGACCTTCTTGACGGGCACTTTGTTCAAGATGATCTAAGTGGGTATTGAAAAAATGGAAAAGAGTTTTACTTTTGCGGTAATAAAAACGGCCAAAAGTACAAATTCGTGGACAGTCGCTTTGCTCAACATAACGGCTTCCCGGCTCATAAGGAGTAGGGGAGAGCCAAAAAGTATCCAAAGCATGAAGCTCAACCTCTTCTTTTAAAAAAGCAATGGTACAATGCTCACCGGAAAAATCTTTCTCTCTTCCACTACCTACAAAGGCATATTCAGGTAAAGCCTCTATTAAATCAGCCAACATTTCATCAGTAATTTCTTGCAAACCCAATACTGCAGGTTTTTCCTCGCGAATTTTTTGAAAAACAGCAGCTTTTCGATAAGGAAAGGCATTTTCTCCGTCTATTGGGGTGGACATACGCATATTAAAGGTACCAATGGTCATAAAAGTTCCTCCTCTTGATTAGTATTCCAAGAAACAACGATTCCTCTATGATCAGAAAGGAAATTTCCTTCGGGGCTTTTTTCCCATAGGGTTACAGGAAATGACGTTTTTTTAAGGTTGGTAAAAATATAATCAATAGCTCTTCCTTTAGTTTTTTTGCTAAAACCATGGTAGGTATAAGCCAAATCCATTACCAAGTTTTGTAAAGCTAGAGAAGAACGGTTAATTAAAGCATATTCTTTTTTATAAGAAACAAAATTGAAATCTCCTACTAAAAACAAAGGAAGCTTTTCTTTTACTTGATGGTTTTGTACAGTTGTTAAAATTTGCTCTAAGGCTTTTTTTCTGGCTAAAGGACTAATGTGATCTAAGTGGGTGTTGTAAAAACGAAAAACTTGATTACTTTGCTTATGGTAAAATTTTCCCCAAGTACAAATACGAGGATAAGGGCTTTGAAAAAAATAGCGGCTCCCCGGTTTAAAAGGTTTAGGAGAAAGCCAAAAGGTATCAAAAGCCAGTAAAGTAAAAGCCTCCGTTTGAAAAGCGATAGGGCTACTTTCACCTGTGAAGTTTTTGTTTCGACCATTCCCAATAAAAGTATAATTGGGTAAAGCTTTCTTAAAAAAAGCTAACATGGAAGGAGTCACCTCTTGTAAACCCATGATATCCGGTAAAGATTGGGAAAACTGGCGAACAATATCCCTTTCTCGGTGCTGAAAACGATGCTTCCCATCTATAAAAGTATCTAACCGTACATTAAAAGTTCCTAGGTTGATCATCTCTTTCCTCCCTAACAGATATTCTATCATACTTCATTCAAAAAGTAGCCCATTGACAGAAAAAAAAGAACATGCTACTTTTAAAAAGGTGGTGATAAAATGAAAATTATAGATCATTATGAAGAAGCCGGTTATATAACGATACCTATAGATATAGAGGAAAAAACCTTTACAAACTCAAAAAACGAAGAAAAAAATTTATTAAAAGAACATCAAATCCATGTTTATATTCAAAATATTTTAGCAATGAAAATAGTCTGTACCCCTAGCCACTTGAGCGCCTTATTATTAGGGCATATATATTCAGAAGGAATCATTTCTTCTGTTGAGGATGTAGAAGAAATCAAAATTAGTTCAGATGGGAAAAAAGGCTACATTACCTTGAAAGAAAACCCCATAGGGATTCAAGAAACCGTTGAGATTAACTCCTGTAACCAGGGACCGGGGGGAACTTTTGGAAGAACAGAGGGAGCACTTTTTCCCTTAAATTCTGTTAAAAAATTTTCTTATACCAAAGAAGAACTTTTTTTGCTGGCAAAAGTATTTAAACAAGGGGCACCTTTATACAAAAAAACCCATGCAATTCACAGTGGCATGCTACTGTATAAAAAAGAAATTCTTTTTTTCTGTGAAGATATCGGAAGGCATAATGCTTTGGATAAAATAGTGGGAAAAGCTCTAATTAACCATATTCCCTTAGAAGAAACCATTGTTTTTACCAGTGGAAGAATGCCTGTAGATATGGTAAAAAAAGCCATTCGGGCAAAGATAGGGCTATTGGCCAGTAATACTATGCCTACCTATGAGGCGGTGAAATTAGCGGAAAAATATGGCCTTTCTTTAATGGGAAAAGTGAGGGAAGAGTATTTTGAAATATATACATGGTGAATTGTCAAGTCAAGTGCACCATTTGTAGAAAGACTTGAATAGGTGATT
>CAZEIB010000117.1:0-7081 GCA_964511785.1 uncultured Oscillospiraceae bacterium | reverse complement strand
GCTAGGCTTCGATTTAAAATGAAGGCGTCTTGCCGCCTTCATTCATCCCACGCTTTTAAGGGGAGGTTCTTTGACGGTCTGGAAGCCTTGTTTTATTTTCATAAAACAAGGCTTCTTTTTTTGTTAAAACCCTTTTATTTTACAATCACATCGGCACCGTTAGGAATAAGCACTACTTCTGGATTTTTTTTAACCAACCTATAAGCCATTTCAAGGGCTTTATCTAAGGTAGGGGCATAGGTCATATGCATATCTTCAATCATCTGCCGATTTTTTTCTTCCGTTACAAAAATACATTTTCCTTTTAATAAAACCCTAGCTAAAATTTGAGCTTCCCATTGATCGGACAAGGTTTGATTAGGAGGAATAGCCGCAATTTTATCTGCCACTTCTTGAGGGCCTTTAGCCTGTTTAAACCATTGATAAAAATCTTCTCCCCCGTGGCCGTGGTTACAGGCAGCGGCCATAATTAATACCCCTTTTTCTTTTAAGCACTGGGCTCCTGCACTCATCCCTTTTACAGCTTGGTAAATGTTTTGATCTAAGGGATAACCCCCGTTAGAAGTGATGACAATATCTCCTAAGGTTTTTTCTACCGAGTTATCCCTTAAGCAATGGTTACAGCCTTGTAAATGCGCAGCAAAGGGATCTCCACTGTAAGCTGCAATCACTTTTTTATCTCCGTCTAAACGTACATTTAAGATAAAAGCCAACTTAGCCACTTGGGCGGCATAGGTCATATCCACATGTAAGGGATTATTTTCTAAATTTCCTTGGGTAGAATGGGGGTCTGCTATAAATACGGAGTTGTGGTTATATAGCACCGTTTTATGGGAAGCAATCCCCGGTAAAATACTTTTACGGCCACCGGAAAAGCCTGCAAAAAAGTGAGGTTCTATAAATCCTTCGGAAATGATTAAGTCTGCCCAATCTATTTGGTTGTTAAGCCACAACTCTCCACCTGAAGGAAGAATGCCTTTAAACACCATATCTTCATCCTTTTGAGAGAAGTGGTTCATAATCACTTCCTTTTGGGCAATTTCTTCTCCAAAGCGCTCTATCATTTCTTCCTCAGTAGTAGGCCTATGCATTCCTGTAGCCAGTAGAATATGTATTTGAGCCTGGGGGCTCCCTTTTCTGATTTCTTCTAATAACAAAGGCATGGTAATATGGCTTGGCACAGGACGGGTATGGTCGCTAGTAATAATTAATACCTTGTTTTTTCCTTGAGCCAAGGTTTGAAGGGTAGGAGAATTAATAGGGTTTTGTAAAGATTTTTTAACCCTATTGGTTTCTGCCTCTAAAGAAACATCCATCTCCCTTTCCTTTGGTGAAAGAGAAGCTTTTATTTTTTCAATGGTAATAGGCTGGGTTCCTTTACCATAGGGAATGTGGTAGGTGGTTTTCATGGTATTCTCCTTTATCCATCAATTTTACAACTTCTTTCTTTTATTATAGCAGAAAAAAGGGTAAAACCAAGGCCTTATGTTAGTAAACATAAGGCCTTGGTTGAATGTTTGTTTTAATAGGGCATCACAGCTACAATTTCATCTTCAATATAAATAAAGGTGTAGGGAATGTTTTGATCAAAATTGGTTACAAAATCATCTGCATTGTATGCCCTAATGGGGTTTAATGTGCTACCATAGTAAAAAAGGCAATGTTCAGAGGTGTTGTAAGTATAATGATCTACCGCACTGTTGATAAAGGTAGAATAGTTACTGTTTTGGGCATAGGTTAAGGTAACCAAATCAGCTGTAACGGTAATTCCTTTATCGTTTTTTTGAAAGGCAGTAATATACCCTGCAGAGGTTTTGGTACGCCGTTCACTAGGCCTGCGCTGTAAAAAAATGTTGTAGGTGCTTTCCCCTGTTATGGTTCCGTTTCCATCAACCGCCTGTACATGGATGGTTGCTATTTGAGGCTGGTCTGTCATTTTAATAATTTGAGATTGTTGCCCTGAAGCTACTCCTTGCCCATTTACCGTAATAATACAGGAATTGGTAGAAGCATAGGGGGTAAAACGCACATTGCTTACCCAATTAGCTACCGTTAGTAAATAGGTTTCTGTATAGGGATCGAAAGCAGCGGGTAACATTACACCGGTATTTTTAATGTTATGGCTTAACCCTGCCAGCCTTTCCGGGGGAAGGGTTGGGCTTTGTGCTAAGCTTTGAGGAGGGATAACTATAACCATTATAAGGGTTAACAGGATTGCCAGATTCTTTTTCATATGAATCCTCCTTTTTATTTGTACTGTTCTAGCTATATTATAATGAAAAAAGAGGCCTTTGTAAAAACATTTTTTCTCTTTTATAAAAATTGTTGCTTCCTTTGCTCTTTTTCTTTATACTTTTTTTAAGGAAACCTCCCTTGAGACCTTTCCTTTGGAGGAATAAAATGATTTTAAGTGTTTCTAGAAGAACAGATATTCCTGCCTTCTATAGCCCTTGGTTTTTTAATCGATTAAAAGAAGGCTTTGTTTTAGTACCAAATCCTATGAATCCAAGACAGATAAGCCAGGTTTCTTTAGAACCTTCTCTTATAGATGGCATCGTATTCTGGACAAAAAACCCTGAACCAATAATAAAATATTTGCCTAAGGTAAAGGTTATTCCCTACTATTTTCAATTTACCTTAACCCCTTATGGAAAAGCGTTAGAAGGTCTTTTACCAAATAAGGAAAAATTGATTGAAACTTTTAAAACATTAAGTGACCTTATTGGCCCTCATCGGGTACTTTGGCGCTACGACCCTATTATTATAAGCCCTTATTACGGTGTAGATAAGCATATTGAACTTTTTGAAAAACTGGCTTCTGCTTTAAAAGGATATACCCACCAATGTACTTTCAGTTTTGTAGATATATACGGTAAAATAAAAAAACCTATGGCAAAATTAAATCTTTCCTCCCCACTTTATGAAGAAAAAAAAGAATTAATCAAAAGCTTTTCTGCCATTGCTAAAGAAAATGCCTTGGCGCTATTTACCTGTTGTGAAGACATAGATGCAAAAGAATATGGAATTTTTCCCGGAAAATGTATTGATGGAGATTTGCTGGCAAACATTGGGGACACTCCCCTTAAAAACAAAAAAGACTCAAACCAAAGAAAAGGTTGTTGTTGCCACGAAAGCATTGACATTGGTGTGTACAATACCTGTAGCCATGGCTGTGTATACTGCTATGCCAACCACAGTAACAGTAGAAGAGAAAATCTTATAAAGGCCTATAATCCTAAAGAGGCCATGCTGTGTACCGCACTTACACAAGAAGATAGGATTACTATACGAAAAACCACCAGTTTAAAAGTTAATTTTGTACAGACTTCTTTTAAGGATTGGTAGCCATGTCTTTTTAACATTCTTTAGCCATATTTGCAAAATAATTTACAAAACATCACCCTTGTTTGATATTTTACTTATAAGGGTATATGCTTTTTATGCCTTATATTTTCTACTTTAAAGGAGGCTTTTAATGGATTTACTTTCTATTATTCTACAGCTATTGGGAATGTTGCTAATTATTTTAATCTCTATTGCCGTTCATGAAGCAGGCCATTTGGTATTTGGTTTAAAAACCGGCTACCGTTTCATCTCTTATTCTTTACTTTCTTTTACTTGGGTTAAGCAAAAAGACAAGGTAGCCTTTGCCCGTAACAAAAACAGTTTGGTTTTGGGTCAATGTTTAATGGCTCCTCCTGAAAAGGAAGAAGATTTTCATTTTAAATTATACAATTATGGTGGGGGCTTGGCCAACCTTATTTTTGCCTTCATTACCCTACCTGTTTTAATTTTTACCATTGAGGGCCCTGAAACCCTTTGGGTGTTGCTTTTTACAAATTTTTGGATTAATACATTAATGGGCTTGATGAACTTAATTCCTTTTCGAAAAAGCACCCCTAATGATGGAGCCAATGGAAGGGAAGCGGGAAAATCTGCCGATGCAACCCACGGTTTATTTGTTATGCTTACCCTTGCCAAACATTTTGCCGACGGAAAAGTGCTGTCGGACTTTGAAGAAGGTTTTTTTACCGTTTCCCCTGAGGCTGATAAAAATAATTACTTTGTTGCCTATTTAATTGCCGCTAAAGCAGAATGGTTTTTTGATAAAAAGCAGCATGAGGAAGGGTTGGCTTTATTAAACAGCTTAGAAGAACATATTCATGCCTTACCTAACTATTACCAGCAAAGTATTTATGCCGATTTTTTATATTATTACAGTGCCATTGCTCCTGATAAAGAAAAGGCCAAAAACTATTACAATAACCCCAAACTGCAAAAATTATTAAAAATCGAAGATGTGGCCTTTTTAATGATTAGAGCAGCTTACATGATTTATATTGAAGAAGATTTGGTTGAAGGAAAAAACTTGTTAGAAAAAATAAAGAAAAACCTTCCCCTTTATCCTTATAAGGGCGTTGCTAAAGAAAAAGAAAGGGAATTGAAAATTTTACAGGAACATATCATAGAAAAAGAAAACCACTAAAAAATGCCCTCGATGGGCATTTTTTGATTTAAAGAATTATTCTAAGTAAGTCATTCTCATAACCATGTCTGCTTTTTCAATCATTTCTTCTAGGGTAATGGTTCCATCAACATAATCCATAATAATTTTAGCCAAGCTGCTTGTATTAGCATTGCTTTTTAACACAAAATCTTCCATGGGTAAGTAAATTTTTTCTGTAAGCGTTTGATAAAAATCAATGGTTTCTTGGGGAACAATAAACCGCTCCTTTTCAAACCTCTCTAAATCTTCTGCTAAAAAGGCTAATTGCTCTTTTAACTCTCCTTGGTCTTTTTCCTCTGCCTTGGCCAGCTCTTCTTCCGTTTGTTGGTAATACCCTTCCCACTCTGCTTTTCTTTCTTTATATTCTGGGTCTTCTATGGGAGTGGTTTCGGTAGTATAAAGAAGGGGAAGGGTGGTTTTTTTAAGGTGGTTTCTAAGTAAGCTAACGCCCCTTGAGGGTTTTGGGTGTAGGCATTAATATACATAATGGAAAAAGACAGCTGGTTAAAGGTTTTTACCAACCCTCCTTTTGTAATGGCTAACGGCATAGGTTCCATTAGGCTCATGCCGTGATTTTGAAAAATATAAGAACCGATTAAAGCATTTTCTTCCGTAAAGCTATTGGGAGGGCTTTGGTCAAAAGGAATTTGGTTTACCAAGGCCATTAATTCCCTAAATAAAGGGGTATCAAAAACCACTTGTTCCCCTTTTTGCTGGTAATCTTTCATATAGGTATCCATCATTCCCATAAGCAAACTCCATAAATCCGGTGTTTCCCTATGTAATTGAAGGTGAGGATACCCCTCTTTCACTTTTTCCCATTGAAGCCATAGCTGTAAATATTCTTGATAGGTGGTAGGTACCTGCTCTTTGGTAAACCCTACTTCTGCCCATAAAGTAGGGTTATAGCCGTAAATATATAAGGAATACTCCCAGGGAATGGCAAAAATTTCTCCTTCTGCCATTAAGGCCTCTTGTATAAAAGGGTACATTTCTTCCACTTTTTCTTTAATATAAGGGTTTTGGGATAAGGGATAGGCATAGCCATTCTCTTTAATAGGACCAAAGGAGTTGCCCTCTAAGTTAAAGAAGAGTACATCTGTTGAATCATTTTGTATGATCGCATTTTCAATAGGGGTACCTTGCCCTTGGGGGCACTTCTTTTAAAGCATATTCTTCTTGGTTTTTCATAAAAGCTTGACTGCTTTGGCTATTTGCTAAATTTTCCGGAATTTTTACTTCTTCTCCTGATTTTTTTGTGAAGTAGTGTTAATAAAGGCTATTCCCTCTATACCCACCCCATAGTAGTGGGTGCCTTCCCTGTTAAGGTATCCCTTTTCCCCTTGAAAGGGTAAAAAGCCTATATTGGTTTTTTCCTTTGTTTGATGGTTGTAACTTACCACCATGGTGTCTTCCATAAAGTAAAAGGTATCTTTTTGATAGCATAAAGCCTTTGACAAGTTGGGCACTTCTTTTTCCCAAAAATCCAGCTGATCGTTTTTCCAGTTTAATTGACCAATGCCGTTTTGATACCCTTCATTGGAGTGTTTTTCCACATATACCATTAAGCTACCCTGAACATATGGAAAAACTTGTTGAATTCCATCGGTATAATAATATTTTTCTTCTCCTGTGGGAAGTAAAAAGCCGGATAAGTAATCTATTACATCACCATTTTGATCCTCCCGAAGGGAAATAAACAGTTGGTTTTCAATAACCCCCAAAACCTTTATTCTTTGCCCTTGGCTTTGAAGTTCTGTTACTTCTTCCCAATCAAGATGGATAGTAGCAGAGGTATCTGTCTTTTTTTCTTCCAAGTTTAACAAAAAACCTTCTCCTGTTTCTAGGTTTAAACCGTAAATGTTTTCTTCAAATAAAAATAAGGATCCTATATTTAATTCTACCGATATTTCCATTGTTTTATAGGGCACTTGCTCTTCTTCCATAATGTAAGAATACAGCTCATCTGTTGTTAATAAATATAGGGTGTTGTCTTTTTGAAGGCTATCTAAAATAACAGCCTCCTTTTCTAAGGTAAAACCTTCTTTGCCTTTAACAAAAAGGCTTTCCTCTCCAACAACAGGTAGGGTGAAAGAAAAGAGAAGAAACAAAGCCATGAAACAGAAAAAGAGGGATGAATAGGTTTTTTTCATAGGCGCCTCCTAGATCAAATAGAAAAGAACTGTTTTGATTACAAGGTTATTTCCCGATGTTTTTCAGCTGAGTTGTACATAGCCTCCATCATTTGGGCTGTAATAATCACTGTATCAATATGAGAGGGTAGCTTTTCTCCTGTTTCAATGCAATTGATAAAAGCGTCAATTTCATTTTGGAACATGTCTCTCATTTCAAATTGAGGCTCATATTCTACCAAAGCCCCGTGTTCTGCGGTATAAATGGTAAAACCTTTACCATATTGAAGCCTTGCCCCGCCTTTGGTACCCATAAAATCAATATACTTATCTTCTACCCCAATGTTTTGCGCCCAAGCACCCTGTACACTGATTACCGGCCCGTCGGTTCGAACAAGGGCAGTCATAGAATCATCTACGTCATAAACCCCTTCATAATCTG
>CAZEIB010000116.1:5469-7115 GCA_964511785.1 uncultured Oscillospiraceae bacterium | reverse complement strand
TAAAATTTCATTTTCCATTTTCATAGCCTCTAACACAACCAATATATATCCAGCTTTTACAGAAGAACCGTTTTGTACTCGTACGTCAAGAATAACTCCAGGCATAGGAGCTATAATTTTTTCCCCTTCTCCTTGTGGCACTGGTATAGAAGGAGAAGCCAATGGTGAGGATGCTTCTATTTTTACTTCAGCACTTTGTGATTGTTGGCAGGGAATATCAACAATAGAGACTACTTCCGCCTTTCCTCTTTCTACTTCCACTTCATACTCTTTTCCGTTTATTTGTACATAATAAATCATAACTACTTCTCCTTTTCCAATGGATTGTCTTTTAAGGAAATGCGCTTAAATACCAGTTCAGATAAGGGAATACCTGATTCGTCACTTACAATGGCCATGGCAATAGCAGCGGTTTGCTCATCTACATTCTCCAGCACCAATCTTCCACCCCATGGGCCATGGGGTGGACTCTTTACATTTTCAACTGATGAATAGGCTTCTTCTTCAATAGAAGGCTGTATTTGGGAACGTTTTTTCCCTTTTTCTAATAAGCCTACACCCTTGGAAAATACAACAATAATTCCCCAAAGAAAGGCCAAAACCATAAATACAAAAAAGAAAAGTATCAATCCTCTTTGTATTGCTTCAGTTACCGTCATTTTAAAATCCTCCTAACCTTTTCGAATAGAATAAGTTACAGTTCTACTTTCTTGCTCCTTTCGATGGGAAAAAAACTTTTCAGCAGGTTGAGGAAAGGCAATATAAGATAATACATCCTCATCGTTTCGGGCAATGTCTCCAAGTTCTTTTTTTGTTTTTTCAAATAACGGTTCTAAGGTGTCAGCAAAGCGTCCTGTATAAGGAGCTTCATCTCCCAGTACTTTTTTTACTAAAGTGGAATCAACTTCTCCGGGAGGGGTTCCATATTCACCTTTTAAATAGGCTTTAATCTCTTTTGAAACCATCTTATAGCGTTCTTTGGTTAAAATATTATTCGTAGCTTGTACCCCTACCATCTGACTCATTGGAGTAACT
This sequence comes from uncultured Oscillospiraceae bacterium, assembly GCA_964511785.1. Taxonomy (GTDB): domain Bacteria; phylum Bacillota; class Clostridia; order Christensenellales; family Aristaeellaceae; genus CAYFQH01. The sequence goes on along the minus strand of CAZEIB010000116.1, from coordinate 6,080 downwards.
AAAGGAGGATAACCTAAATCTTTACGTACATTAGGCACTTCTTGTAATACTTGATCCAGTTTATCAATGGATTTTTGTTGCTTTAGTTGAGAAATAAGATTTGAAAGCATTCCCCCAGGTACTTGGTATACTAGGGCATCTGTTTCAGTTCCCATTACAAAGGGATCCATTAAGCCACTTTCAATATATTGGTTTTTCAAAGGCTTAAAAAAATCATTGATTTTTTTAAGTGCTTTTTCATTTAAACCTGTTTGGTAGCCTAGTTGCTTTAATGCATAGTTCATTGATTCTGTTGCTGGTTGACTGGTACCTCCGCTAAAAGAAGAAATCGCAGTGTCAATGATATCACAGCCTGCTTCTACAGCTTTTTCATAAGTAATAGGACCTAAGCCTGTAGTGGAGTGGGTGTGCAGTATCACTGGAACATTTACGGTCTCTTTAAGGGCTTTAACTAAATCATAAGCCTCTTGTGGTCCCATAATTCCTGCCATATCCTTAATGCAAATCGAATCTGCTCCCATATTTTCTAATTCTTTCCCCATTTGAGCATACTTTTGTACACTATGAATAGGGCTAGTTGTATAACAAATACAGCCGGAGGCATGTTTCCC
>CAZEIB010000116.1:0-5459 GCA_964511785.1 uncultured Oscillospiraceae bacterium | reverse complement strand
TTACTTCATCCATGGCTACTTCAATATTTCTAAAGTCATTTAAGGCATCAAATATTCTAAAAATATCAATGCCATTGATGGCAGCATGTTTAACAAATAGTCGTACCACATCATCAGGATAATGCTTATAGCCTAAAATGTTTTGCCCACGAAACAACATTTGAAGTTTGGTGTTTTTTACTTTTTCTTTTATTTTACGCAATCTCTCCCAAGGATCTTCATTTAAAAATCGCAAACAAGAATCAAAAGTAGCTCCCCCCCAACATTCAAGGGAATAATACCCTGCTTGATCCATAGTTTCTAAAATTCCTTCAAAATCTTCAAAAGGCATTCTAGTGGCAATTAGAGATTGTTGTGCATCACGTAAAACTGTTTCAGTAAACTTTACATCGCTCAATATTAACACTCCTTAAAAAATACTCAATACTATAAGTATAACAAGTTTTTCACAAATATAAAACATGTTTTCTAAATTAAATTAAAAAACATGTTTTAACTTTGTTTATTTTGTCTTTTTTAATCAAACTTTTTGTCAAAAGCTTAGAAGAAAATCTTTCTAAAGTTTTTCAGGTGCTTAACTGTTGTTTAGCCAAAATGAAATCCTCAAAGTTTAGGATATAATATTTTTTCGGATATGAAAAAATATCAAGAGAATTTTCATCTACTTCATTCTGTCAACAGTATACTAATCTTATGTTTTGATTTTTATTGTACTTGAAAACCTGCTTTTTCAAATATTTCCTTTGCCCATTCTGTTTCTTCTTTTGTTGTTGCAGGAACATCCTTAAGTAAATAAGGCCGATTTACTTCTCCCCATTTTGGTTCTCCTAACTTATGAAAAGGTAAAAGTTCTATCAGTTCAATACAAAGATAATGTCTCAATTTTTCTGCTAATTGTGTTAGTTGCCTTTTTTCTAAAGTAAAGCCTTTCACCAATACTTGGCGTATCCATACGGGCTTTTTGATACTTTCACAATAATCTAATAATTTAAAAGCTAATTCACTAGTTTGCCCGGAAAGTTCTTTAGAAATTTCAGGATTGATTGACTTAATATCTAACAATAATAAATTTGTTTTATTAATAACTTCTTTCATTTTTTCTGTTAATTTTACACAACCTGCAGTATCTATAGCAGTGTGTATGTTCTTTTTTTGTAAAAGATGAATCATTGCCAATAAAAACTCCGGTTGCATAAAAGGCTCCCCACCTGAAAAAGTAACGCCGCCACTACGAATAAAATTATTATATCGCATAATTTCATCTACTACTTGTCCTGCTGTCCATTTTTTTCCGCCGTTTACATCCAAAGAATCAACGTTATGACAATACAAGCATTTTAAAGGACAGCCTTGCAAAAACAAAACATAGCGGATACCCGGTCCATCAACAGTGCCAAAGGTTTCTGTACTATAAACTCGCCCTGTAACAGCTCTTAGTTTTTTTTCTTCTTCTTGTGATAATTCCATACCTTTTTATATCCTTTCTATTAACCAAACGGCTTGCATATTTAATGATATACAAGCCGTTGTTACGTACCTTTTACTGTTAACATTTGTGGTGTTTTTTCACTTATTAAATAAAGGTGTGGAAGGTACGATTAATTACATCAATTTGCTGTTCTTTGGTTAACTTAATAAAATTAACTGCATAACCAGAAACACGTATGGTTAATTGAGGATATAGCTCTGGATGTTCCATGGCATCTTTAAGAATGTCTCGATCAATTACATTTACATTTACATGATGTCCCTGTTCGGAGAAAAAGCCATCAAGCAAATTAGATAAATTATTTTCTCGCTGTTGATGATCTTTTCCTAAGGCATTAGGGACAATGGAAAAAGTATAGCTTATTCCATCTTCACTATAACTAAAAGGCAGGGAAGCTACTGAGGCTAAGGAGGCTATAGGTCCATGGCGATCTCGCCCATGCATAGGATTTGCACCAGGAGCGAAAGGTTCTCCCATTTTTCGTCCATCAGGAGTTGTACCGGTTTTTTTCCCATATACTACATTGCTTGTAATAGTAAGAACAGACATGGTTTGCTTAGCATTTCTATAGGTGCGTTGGCGGCGAAGACGGGTCATAAATGTACGCATAATATCTTGTGCTAATTCGTCTACCCTAGGATCATTGTTACCAAAAGCCGGATAATCCCCCTCTATTTCAAAATCTATAGCTAAACCTTGTTCGTTTCGTATAGGTCTAACTTTTGCATATTTAATAGCAGATAAACTATCGGCAACAACAGAAAGGCCTGCAATTCCTCCTGCCATGGTACGCAAAATATCTTCATCATGTAAAGCCATTTGAAGCTTTTCGTAGCAGTATTTATCATGCATATAATGAATAATATTTAAGGTATTAATATATAAATTAGCAAGCCATTCGCATATTTGAGCATAGCGCTTTCGCACTTCTTCATAATCAAGAATATCAGAGGTTATGGGTGTAATTGCAGGGCCTATTTGAACTCCTGAAATTTCATCTTTACCACCGTTAATTGCATATAATAAAGCTTTTGCTAAATTGGCACGTGCACCGAAAAACTGCATTTGTTTTCCAATTCGCATTGGAGATACGCAACAGGCAATTCCATAATCATCTCCAAATTTTTCCATCATCACATCATCGTTTTCATATTGGATGGAAGACGTTTCGCAAGAAAGACGAGTACAGAATTTTTTGAAATTATCAGGCAGTCTTGGGCTCCATAATACGGTCATATTAGGCTCGGGAGCAGGCCCTAAATTTGTAAGAGAATGCAAAAACCGATAGGTGGATTTGGTTACCATATGCCTTCCATCAGCACACATGCCTCCCAAAGACTCTGTAACCCAGGTAGGATCTCCAGAAAAAAGCTCATCATATGCAGGAGTACGTAAAAAGCGAACCAAACGAAGCTTAATAATAAATTGATCGAAAAACTCTTGAATTTCTTCTTCAGTATACCGACTCTCTTCTAAATCTTTTTCAGCATAAATATCTAAAAAAGTTGACACACGACCTAGACTCATAGCCGCACCGTTTTGTTCCTTTATAGCTCCCAAATAGGCAAAATATAGCCATTGAACAGCCTCTTTAGTGTCTTTCGCCGGCTGAGAAATATCAAAGCCATATTTTTCAGCCATTTCTCCCAATTCTTCCATGCTACGAATTTGTTCAGAAAGTTCTTCACGGTTTCGAATTGCCTCTTCGTCCATAGCAGCAAAGTAATACTGCTTTTTTGCTATTTTCTTTTTCTCAAGTAAATAAGCCAATCCATATAGTGGCACTCTTCGATAATCGCCAATAATACGCCCACGTCCATAAGCGTCCGGCAAACCGGTGATAATACCCGATCGACGTGCAGCACGAATATCATCGGTATAAGCATCAAAAACTCCGTCATTATGAGTTTTACGGTACTTAAATACCTTTGCAACTTCAGGATCCATTTCTCTGTTATATGCTTTTAATGATTGTTCTACAACCCGTATACCACCAAAGGGCATTATTGCCCGTTTTAAAGGGGCGTCTGTTTGTAAACCTACAATCAGTTCCAAGTCTTTATTAATATAGCCTGCTTCGTGAGCTGAAACAGTAGAAATGGTTTTTGTATCAATATCTAAAACGCCGCCTGCATCACGTTCTTTATTTAAAAGTATTTTTGTTTCTTTCCAAAGCTTATTTGTTCGTGGTGAAGGCGGAGTTAAAAAAGCATCATCTCCATCGTAAGGTGTATAATTGGAGACGATAAAATTACGCACATTGATTTCATTATGCCATTTACCTTTTTTAAACATCTCTTTCCCTCTTTCTTTGTTTGGATAAGTTTTATTATGGTTGTATTGTATAAAATAATTAAGTATTTTTAGAAAAAACTTGTTCTAGCTTAAAGTAAAAAGCTTTTAACTAAAAATGCTTATTAAATTACTATACCATAAAACAAGAGATATTGTTCTTTTTTTTCTAATAAATGCAGTAAAAATACTAATTGCAATTTTATCTTTTTAAAGGAAAAAGTTGATTTATTTCTAGTTGCTTTCCAAAGCTCAATTTGAATAGAAACATTAAAATACAAAACCTATCATAGCAAACATCTATAAAAGGTTTTGTACTTAAATGACATATTGAACTAATGATTCCACAATTTTGTTTTCAATGAAATTCTATTCTACTGGCTATAAATTTCTTTAATTTCATAAAAAATTAAATTCTTTTTTTCAATATTTTTCTCCTCTTGATAAAAAGCATAACTCCACTCTAAAAGCACACTTTTTGCATTTAATAAAATATTGTTACACTTTCTTTTTATTTCAGGTATATAGGATAAGATTTCGTCTTTTTCTTTTTTCGATAAAAAGTTTTCTTCACCAAAAATGAAATGCTCTTTACGATGTATCCATTTGAGACTGACTTTAGGGCTTCCACGAGTCACTAAATTCCATAAATCTTTTTCTACTGCTTCTAGAAGAATATATTGATTGTTAATCTCTAAAGTGCCACTTTTTTCTGCAATAAAGTAAGGATAATATAGAACCATTCCCTTATTTTTATACTGGCGATAAGTTTTTTTGGCAAACTCTTCTGCCTGAAGAGCATTGGCACCAACAATACGGGGCAAACTAACATCAAGCCCTTTTAAAACAGCTGTGCGTACTGTCCACAAACAACGTTTATCAAACTTTTCTACTCCTGTATATTCTTTCCAAGGTATTGTGGGAATATTCATTTCTCTTAATAAAAAAAAGCCTTCTAATTTGTTCATTTTTCCCTCAACAAAAGTAGTGTTTACCCCTTTATAAAATAAATCTTTTCACATCAACAGCTTTAGAAAGAGTTGCTAAATGCTCTTTTACATAAGCACCATTAATAGCCAAATCAATTCTTGGCATATTTTCTCCCCCTGCATTAAAGGAAATATCTTCTAACACTTCTTCAAAAACTGCATGCAACCTACGGGCACCAATGTCTTCGCCATTTTCATTTGCAGTAAAAGCGGCTTCAGCAATTGCTTCTATGGCTGAGTCTTCAAAAGATAAGAACACTTGGTCTACAGCAAGCATTGCCTGATATTGACGGGTTAGCGCATTATCTGTTTGTGTTAAAATATCTTTAAAGTCCTCTCTTGTTAAGCTTTTTAAGGTAACATGCACCGGAAAACGCCCCTGTAATTCAGGAATTAAATCTGTCACTTTTGCTACATGAAAAGCCCCTGCAGCAATAAAAAGCATAAAATCGGTTTTTACTGCTCCATATTTAGTGTTTACAGTGCTTCCTTCAACAATAGGTAGAATATCTCGTTGTACCCCTTCTCGGCTTACATCCGGTCCGTGCCCGGAAGAACGACCTGCAATTTTATCAATTTCATCAAGAAAAACAATTCCATGTTGCTCGGCCCGTTTAACGGCCTCTTCCTGTACAGCATCTTGATCAATGAGTTTTTCCGATTCTTCTGCTAACAGGATTTTTCTAGCT
>CAZEIB010000115.1:0-7183 GCA_964511785.1 uncultured Oscillospiraceae bacterium | reverse complement strand
AGCAATAACCCCAAGCAATATGGAAATGGAAGGAACAGCTGTAAAAGTGGCACTGGAAGCCATGGCTTTTCGCATTTTCTTTTGATCCATGCCAATTTTAATCCCTTCACGATAGGCCTTTACCATGAAGAATAAACTCATAGCAACAACAAATAGTAGCACTATACCTACAATGAGATATATTACACCTCCGTTGGCTTTAGCTAAAAACTCTGCACCAGTCATTAAAACACCTCCAAAATTTTAAATAGAAGCCATGATGTATTTTAGCATGAATACATGGAAGGGAGAAGAAGAAAGCCTTAATGAAAAGTTTTTTTACTGTTTTAGAAAAGAAAAGTGAATCAAGAATTTTGACAGTTGAACCTTGAATAAAGTCATTTTACCATAAAAAAATATAAACCATGAATATTTATGTTATAATAATCACGAAACAGAAAGAAGGAGGATAAATAGATGATTTTAAAAGTGAACAATGTGAATAAAAGTTTTTCAGGAAAGCATATACTTCATGATGTAACCTTTGAAGTATACTCTGGAAGAGCTATGGGCTTTTTAGGCCGAAACGGTGCCGGAAAAACCACTACCATTAGGGCATTGATGGATGTGTTTCGTCCGGATAGTGGAGAATTTTTGCTAGACGGGATACCTTTTTCAAGGGAGAACCATAAAGTAGGTTACTTACCGGAAGAAAGAGGAATGTACGGAAAAATTGGTATTGCGGAGCAGCTGACCTATTTTGGTAAGTTGAAAAAAATGGAGGGGAAAGCCGCATTAAAATCCGCTAAATATTGGTTGGATTATATGGATTTAGGCGAATATGAAAAAAAGAATTTAGATGTACTATCTAAAGGAAACCAGCAAAAAGTTCAAATTATTCAAGCAGTCATTGATGACCCGGATATTTTAATTTTAGATGAACCTTTTAGCGGATTGGATCCTGTTAACTCTCAGGTGTTAAAAAGCCTCATCCGCTCCTTTATTGACAAAGGGAGATTGGTAATTTTTTCCAGCCACCAAATGGGCTATGTGGAAGAATTTTGTGATGATATTACCTTAATTAGACAGGGGAAAATTATTTTAAATGGAGATTTAAACCAAATAAAAGGAAATCTTGGAGAAAACAAAGTGCGCATTGGTGCAGATAATTTTACAAGAGAAGAAATAATTAAAAACTTATTAGCTGTAGAGGGGTTTAAAATCCAAGAAGACCGCCTGTCTGTGATTGTAGAAAAACCTGCTTCCATGACTTTCAACCAGTTTTTGGCCTTGGCTATGGAAAAAGGAATTGAAATTAACCGGTTTGAAGAATATAAACCCAGCTTAGAAGAAATTTTTATCTCTTTAGATAAGGAAAAAGAGGAAGAAGAAAAAGCAGAAGGGGAGGGAAAATAATGAAAGATTTTTTATCCGTATTTCACTTTGAGTTTTTTAGTAAAATGAAACAAAAATCCGTTAGGGTAACAACAGCTGTCATGCTGATTATTATTTTACTTGCCACCAGCATTCCTACAATTATTGGTTTTTTTGATAAAGACAGTTCTTCTACAGAACTCTCTTCTACTACACAGGTGGAAGAAAACAACACCAATGAAGAAACTTGGGGTTATGTAAACAATCAACAAGTATTAACCCAAGAAGATATAGAGGGGATTTATCCTTTTTCTATTGCAACAGCCTACGATAGTGAAGAGGCTTTACGTAAAGGAGTAGAAGAAGGGGAAATTGAAAAAGGACTAATGGCTACAAACCCTAACCATATTACTGTGGTGGCAAAAGACCTATCCATGTATGATGTGAGTCAACAAATTGTTGAACGAGCTGTTAATGAATATTTTACAAATAAACACTTAATTGCGGCAGGAATTAACCCTGAAGAAGTAACAAAGGCCCAAGAGAATACCTTTACCTATGGGGTAGAAAATCTTGGGAAAAATGGAGCGACTGGCTTTGCTTTTGCTATGGTGGGGATGCTGGTAGTATATTTTTTAGTACTGCTGTATGGGGCAGGTGTTGCCACTACAGTTGCAAGGGAAAAAAGCGACAGAACCATGGAAATACTTATTACCAATACCAAAGCTGAAAATTTAATTTGGGGTAAAGTGGTAGCCAATGTTTGTTTAAGTATCGGGCAGCTTATTTTAATGCTACTGGTAGGGGGAATAGGCATTTACTTAAACCGTAGTCACTACCCTTTAGAATTGCTTGGGATTATTATTCAAAGTATTACCCCATCTTTAGTACTGGTGTTTGTAGGCTTTACCTTAATGGGGACCTTTTTATATTATTTCCTATATGCTGCATTGGGGGCTCTTGTAAGTAAGGTGGAAGAAGTAGGAAATGCTACAGCGCCTATTCAGTTTATTTTTGTTGCGGCCTATTTGTTAAGCACCACGGCCCTTCAAATGCCTGACAGCCCTTTGATGCGCATTATCTCTATTGTACCTTTCAGCTCCCCCATGGCCATGTTTATTCGCTATAACATGGTTACGGTGCCGGTGTTTGATATGATTTTGGCAGTAGTGCTTATGCTGGTTACCATTTGGGTTATGGCTATTATCGCTATTAAAATTTACCGTTTAGGTACGCTAAATTATGGGAATCGTATGTCTTTTACCAAAGCTGTTAAAAGTGCTTTTTCTAAAACAGAATAAAGTATTACTTTCAAAGGGAAAGGCAATCAAAATAAAAAAAGCAAGAGATTAAAAAGGAATCCGATCTCTTGCTTTTTATATATTTTTTTGAAAAAGAGAAAATCAAAAATTCTTCTCTTGAAGACAAGAAGAAAGGGATTATAGTGCAATAAATAGAATTTATCTTGCTAAATTATTCAGCTTTATGGTAGAATACGGTAAAGTGTTAAATTTTGTCATTATAATATTTATTAATGGCATATGGAAAGGAAAATAAAAATGAAAAAAGTTTTTTCAAAGGTATCCGTGGTATTTTTAGTTGTAGTTCTATTACTATCTAGCGTAATTACAGTAGGTGCTAGTGCTCCTGATGGACGAAGAACGGTAGTTTTTTGGCATTGCTTTGGTGGACAAATTGGAGAGGCAGTACAAAAAGTAGTAGATGGATACAACAACTCTCAAGAGGAAATTTGGGTAGATGCAATCTTCCAAGGTGGGTATGACGATGCATTGACTAAATTAAAAGCTGCTGTTCCTGCAGGAACAGGCCCTGATATGTGGCAGATGTTTGAGCTAGGGACCACTTTTTTAGTATCTTCCGGTTTTGCAATTCCTTACCAAGATATGCTGGAAAAAGATCCTTATATTTCAATGGATGATATTGAACCGGCATTGCGCAACTATTATACTTATGATGGGAAAATGGTATGTATCCCTTTCAACCCGTCTACTCCCATTATGTATTATAATAAAACCGCTTTTGCAGAGGCCGGATTAGATCCGGAAAAGCCACCGACAACCTTTGCCGAAATTGAAGCCATAGCAGAAAAGCTTACGGTTAAACAGGGGAATCGCACTACACGTTATGCTATGGGATTGCCTATCTATGGTTGGTTCTTTGAAAACTTTCTAGCGGGTGTTGGTGGAAACTATGTGAATAATGATAATGGTCGTACAGGCTTAGCTACTGCTATTGAATTTGACCAAACAGGTGAAGGAAAAGCCATTATTGAAACTTGGAAACGTTTAGTGGATGAAGGTGTTATTTTAGATTTTGGAACAGTTAACGATGATGCTAGAGCCGCTTTTGTTGCAGGGCAAACTGTGATAAATTTAGAGTCTACCGCACAACTACGTGTTTTGTTAGATGCTATTGGAGATAAGTTTGAACTGGGAACAGCCTATCTCCCTTCTATGTTAGAAGAAAGTCAAAATGGAGTAATTATTGGCGGTGCAAACTTGTGGTTGGCAAAACAAGAGGATGAACAAAGAGTAAATGATGCTTGGGATTTTATTAAATACGCCACTTCATCTGCAGTTTCTGCACAATTTAGCATGGATACCGGGTACTTCTGTGCAAACACGAAAGCTTACGAAGAACCAGAATTCCAAAAATATTTAGAAGAAAACCCTAACTTTTTAACGGCTATTAATCAGCTTCATGATTGCCCAATTAATTATGCAACTCAAGGAGCTTCTGTTGGTGTTATGCCCGAATTAAGACAGATTTTCCAAAACCAAATGGCTCTTATTTTAGCCGATGCAGTAAGTATTGAAGATGGTTTGGCTGCAATTTCTGAAGCTAGCAATGCCTCTATTGAAAACTATAATAATACTGTTCACGGTAAATAATAGTAACCTTATAGCTAAATAAAGAATTAGGGAAGGCTTCGCCCTCATCATTATGTGGGATGGAGCCTTCCCAATTATAAGAAAATTAAAAGAAAAACTGCTATAGAAAAGGAAAGGAAGTGGCTGTAAAATGAGTAGCAACAAAGTAAAAACTCAAGAAAAAACACGAAACATTTTTTCCTCGATATCCCCATACTTATATATAATACCCTCTATGGCGCTGTTTATTTTATTTGTTTTTTATCCTTTTGGGAAAACAATTTATTTAAGCACCCATATAACAGACCCTACGGGAGCTGTGATTTCCTATGTAGGTATAGGAAATTTTATAAATCTGTTTAAATCTGCCGACTTTATTTTTAGTTTAGGGGTTACTTTTCGTTTTGCTTTAATGGTTGTAGCAGGATCCATGGTTATGGGTGTTGTTACAGGTTTGATTGCAAATGAAAAATTTCCCTTGCGAAGTATGTTCCGTACAGTTTATGCTATGCCTTTAGCTGTATCTTCAGCGTGCATTTCTGTTATTTGTCTGTTTATCATGCATCCAACTTTGGGAATTTTAAACTATTTACTAGATACAAATATTAAATGGTTAATGAACCCTAAATTTGCGTTGGCTTCGGTAGCGGCTGTTACCATATGGATGAATATTGGTTTAAATTTTATTTTCACCATTGCTGCCTTACAATCAGTGGATATTTCTTTGTATGAAGCAGCAGCAATAGAAGGAGTGGGCTTTTTTAAAAAACACTGGCATGTAACAATGCCCAGTATATCGCCTACACTTTTCTTTTTATTGATTATCAATATTATCAATTCTTTTCAGTCTTATGCTCAAATCAATTTATTAACAAAAGGTGGGCCGGGAAATTATACAACCAATATTGTATATTTAATTTACAATGAAGCTTTTATTTATAATCGCTTTGGACCTGCGGCTGCAATGTCTATTATATTGTTTGTTATTATTTTATTATTAACGATAGCTCAGTTTGCCTTAGAAAAGAAGGTGACTTATTAATGATTGAAAATAAAAAAAGCAAATATATCTTTCTTATATTAAACATTATCATCGCCTTTGTGATTATATCTCCTTTGCTTTACGCTTTAAGTGCAAGCTTTATGACAGAAGATCAACTTTTTTCTTATCCTCCCCACATATTACCGCCACAGATTCAGTTAAACAACTACAAAGCAGCATTAACTATGGCACCGATTTATCGATTTATTTTAAACTCAACAATAATTGCTATTGTGTGTACAGTAGGGCAATTGTTCACTGGTGCTTTAGCAGGTTACGCTTTTGGAGTGTTGAAATTTAAGGGGCAGAAAGTCTTATTCTTTTTAATGCTGGCAACGATGATGATTCCCGGGCAAGCCATTATTCTTGCAAATTATTTGACCATTGCAAATATGGGGATGATTGATAGTTACTGGGCGTTGATATTACCTTATTTAACCTCTGCTTTTTGTGTATTTAATATGCGACAGGCTTTTTTGCAAATACCAGTAGAATTAAGTGAATCAGCTAAAATTGACGGTTGTAATTCCTTTCAGTTTTTTATAAAAATAGGATTACCCTTAACAAAACCTTTTTTGGGTTCTTTGGGGATTTATACTTTTTTACAAATTTGGAATCAATACCTGTGGCCATTACTAGTTACAAATACTCCCAATATGCGTACAGTTCAAATTGGTTTGGGAATGCTTAAAAATGCGGACGGAAATGCATTTGGTCCATTAATGGCGGGATCAATTATGATTTTGTTGCCTTCTGTACTTGTGTTTATTATAGGACAAAAAGCCTTGATTTCTGGTTTAACAGCTGGAGCAGTGAAAGGTTAATAGGAATTGAAAAATGGATTGAAACACTACCAGATATTTCTGGTAGTGTTTTTTACTTTATGGAAAGAGAACAAGAAAAAAACTTGCCGTATAAAAGGAACTTTACTATACTGTTAGGGTATAGCAAAAGAGAGGTAATGACTATGGCACATATTATTCCAGAAAATTATCAAAGTAAATTGGACTTACGTAGTACTCAACAGGCCATTAAAACATTAAAAAATTGTTTTCAGCAGCAATTAGGTGCTACCTTAAACTTAACCCGTGTATCGGCTCCTTTATTTGTAGCCGCACAAACCGGGTTAAATGACGACCTTTCAGGAATTGAACGAAAAGTTACCTTTGACACGATTGAAAACAAAGAACAGGAAATACAAGTAGTTCAATCTTTAGCCAAATGGAAAAGGGATGCCTTAGGACGATATGAATATCCTTGGGATACTGGTTTATACACGGATATGAATGCTATTAGACGAGATGAAATTACAGATAATACTCATTCTATCTATGTAGATCAGTGGGATTGGGAAAAGGTTATTCACCGAGAAGAGAGAACGTTAGAGTACTTATACAATGTAGTAAACCGTATTCATGAGGCGGTATTAGAGGCGGAAACAGTAGTACACAGTAGATACCCTCAAATTCATCCTCGGCTTCCTCAAGAAGTAAAATTTATTACCAGTGAAGAGTTATATGATTTATTTCCTACATTAACTCCTGAAGAACGGGAAGATGCTTTTGCAAAAGAACATGGGGCCATTTTTATTTCTCAAATAGGGTGGAACCTACCGGATGGCCAGCCCCACAGTATGCGAGCACCGGACTATGATGACTGGACTTTAAATGGAGATTTGATATATTTTGATCCGGAATTAAAAAAAGCCATGGAAATTTCTTCCATGGGTATTAGGGTGGATGCCTCTGCTTTATTTACTCAACTACAAGAAGCAGATAAAAAACAGCGTTTAGAATATCCTTTTCATCAAAAAGTGATGTGCGAACAGTTGCCCTTAACCATAGGGGGTGGCATAGGTCAATCTAGGTTATGTATGCTTTTACTCCGCAAAGCCCAT
>CAZEIB010000114.1:0-7360 GCA_964511785.1 uncultured Oscillospiraceae bacterium | reverse complement strand
AAAGTAAATTATACACTGCTCTATTGGATAGAAAAGCCCAACTTGGTTGATGGCTCAGGAAACCCTCGTGATGCTCAAATTCAAAATCCAAATGATTTTTATTTTGTTAAAAGCGTTCCCGGGTATGAAATTGAGGCAGGTTCAGTTGTTACATTAGCCGATATTGGCGAATTGGACTCTTCCATCACCCAAATTTACACTGGCGAGACAGAATTTGGATACGTTCCCTACGCTTATTATTCAGGCCTTTATTCTCCTGAAATACAGGGAAACGGTCAAAGTTTTGTAAATGTGTATTTTTCCCTTATTAAGTACACCCTTACTTATAATTTAAATCCTTCTAGAAACGATACGGCAACAATGGAGTTTAATGGTATTACATATAGGCAAAAGTATGGTGAGACACCTCCTTCGCCACAGTATTCTTTTACAGCAAAAATAGGACAAAATATTGAAAACTTATGGCCGAATGAAGCAAAATATGAGTCTGAGGCACTTCTCACATTTCAACACTGGATGGATCCGGGTGCGCCACCACTAGGATTTCCCAATGGACAAGGTATATTGGAACCTTTATTAGTAAGGGCTGCTACCCTAAAAGATAATAAAAAAGAAGCAGATATCGTATATAAGGGCTATTGGCGGAATACTGTTTATTATAATAGCAGCATTTATGTTTGGAAAGAAGTATTGCCCGGGCAAAAGGGTCAGGGCACTGAAAAAGAAATAGGAGGTAAAACTTTAGAATACCTGAAAGATGAGGATTTGTCCTTTGAAAATATTGAAATAGGGGTAGGATATAATTTTCAAGGTGGGCTAAAAGGTTTTACCCCTACAGGTATGGAGCTTATTAACCCCGGTGGAGGGTCATATCCTGGCAGAGCCGATGCTTGGCACTATTACTATGAACGTAACCGTTATACTCTTTCTTTTGAAACCTATGGGGCCCCCAGTATTGATGATGTTCCTGATATCCCTTATGAACAGCCAGTTAATGCTTATAAGCCTGTTGATCCTACAAAAGAGGGGTATGAGTTTACGGGCTGGTATACAGATTCTAATTTTACTACGCCTATGAACTGGGAGACTACCCAGCACGATACAGATATTAAGCTTTTTGCAAAATTTGAAGAGACGGGCCATAAGGTTTCCTTTTATGAAAAAAGAAATGGTCATCTATTGTATACTCAAGGGGTTAAAGATAAAGGCTATGTAAATCGTCCCAACCTTTATCAGGAAGGAGAGGAGTATTACTCTTCTGCACCCGGCGGGGAGGATGTTTGGTTGGGTGTTTTTAAAGGATGGACTTGGATACTACCCGGCTCCAACCAAGTAATTCCTTTTAATTTTGATACCAATATTGTTAGAGATACCGCTATTTATGGGAACTGGCATAGAGATGGATTAACAATCACCTATCAAAAAGGGAGTAATCCAAACAACCCGGCATTACCCATTGACCCAAATGAGTACAATTTTGGCAGCACCCAGGCTAGAGTGATTTCCTACAGTAGTTATGACCCGCTATTGATTAATTATAAAATAGGATCGAAAAACTACTATTTTTCTCACTGGACAGATCAATTAGGCAGGAAATATTATCCTAGTGAAATAATTACTATGGATCAGAACATAGTACTCACGGCCCAATACCTTGAAGAAAGCCAACTGACAAAAGTGACATATTATAGCAACTATACAGAGAATGATGACACTTTTGAAGATTTGTTTTTAGCTAATACGGTAATTGTGTTGCGAGGAAAAGAAACCTTTTTGCGAGAGGAATATAATCTTTTAGGATGGAGCACTACCCCCACAGGAAAGGTTGAATACCCTCTTGAAAGTAGCTATACTACTGGTGAAGGAGGTCAAAAAGTTGATTTATATGCCGTATGGGCTCCAGTGTCTTACCAAGTACAATTTATTACTGCAGACGAGTCAATGGGCTTATTAGAAAAAAATGGACTTTTACAAAAAGAGTTTTCTTTTGACAAGGTAATATTAGGAACACTTTTAGAGGGTTTAGCACCAATACCTAAAGAAGAAAAAGATTATTTTTTCAGCCATTGGACAGGGCCTGATGTAGTATCTGGAAAACTACCCGATAGGGTTACAAAAAATGCTGTTTATACGGCTCATTTTAAGCCCCGTTTATTAATAGATATTAAGGCAGTTCCTTACGAAGGAACTTACGATGGGAATAGTCATGGTATAAGTTTGGAAAACCTGGCTTCGTACGCAGACAAGGTCATTGTAGAATATTCATTAAATGGGGTAGATGGTTGGCAAAGTGAACCTATTGTTCAAAAAGAGGTTACGATAGGGTTGAAATCGCCTTATCAAAACGACTTAATAGACGTACATATACGTATAAGGAACAATAATGTAACCAATAGTCAAAACCCCTATGCCACGCTGCTACTGAAAAGTTATATACGTATTTTGAAAGCACCCTTACTCATAACTACCATTGCTACGCCAACTCAAGCATCTCTTGGGGAGACTATTAGCCTAAACTATCAGGCATCCGGGTTTGTTAAGCAGGAAAACTGGAGTACTGTTTTTAATACTCAGGCTCCTATGCTGTCTAGCAGTTACACTGGTAACAACAGTGGTGATTTTATTGTTTCTGTAGATAATTTAAAAACCTTAGAATCCTTGGCTAAAAATTATAAGATTACTTTACAGCAAGGGAAATTTACTATTTTAGCTCCAACTCCAACGTCAACTCCACCTCTTACTACAACATCTCCTCCTGTACCTAAAACTGGAGATGATAAAAATTATTATAATGAGCTGTTAATGGTTTCTGGTATTGCTTTGACTGGCTTAGTTATGTTGAAAGTAAAGAGAAAAAGAAAGCAAATAAGCAAATAAGAGTAGAAAATTGAGTCCTATCTGCCAAAGGGCAGGTAGGACTCAATTTTTTTGCAACTATAGAATAATATACCAATCTATGATTATAAGTATTATGGAGTACTATAGAAATAATAGAGTCCTTAAGCGTTGAAAAATAGGTGGTCGTGTCAATACGCCCTTTAGTTCACATTCCAAGAAAATGTTGTATACAATACCCAAGTAATTAGGATTTAATTATTAAAAATAGACAAATGTAAAAAGCGTTGACAACGAGAAATGAAAGGAATATAATGACGACGGCGCCAAAAAAAAGTTAAAAAATTAACAATAAAACAATCAAACAAATGGAGGAAGAAACATGTCTAAGAGAATGATTTCTATTTTCATGGTTTTATTGCTGGAGCAGAGGGAGCGACGCCCTTAAAAGCAGGTACCTATACTTCAGAACAGCTAGGTCACAATGGAAAAATCAATTTCGAAATCACTTTATCCGATACTGGCATTGAAAAAATCGAAGCGACTGAAAGCGCTGAAACCCCAGGGGTATCGGATAAATCTATGAACGAGTACCCTAATCACATTATTGAAAATCAATCGGTAAATGTGGATATGGTTACCGGTGCTACCATCACCAGCATGGCTGTAAAAAGAGCTGTGGAAGATGCTATCACCCAAGCTGGCGGAAAAGTGGAAGATTTCCAAAAAGAGATAGAAAAAGCAACTCCTCTGGAAGAAAAAGCTGCCGATGTTATTGTAGTTGGCGGTGGTGGCGCAGGTTTAGCTGCTGCTGTTGCAGCTTCTGAAAACGGTGCCAGCGTTATTATTGTGGAAAAAGCCGGTTATGTAGGTGGTAACACCATGGTTTCCGGAGGTATATATAATGCTCCTGATGAAAAATTGCAAGAAAGTATTGAAATGACCAAAGGTTCTATTCATATGATTGAAGAAGCAGTAGCGGAAGAACCTGTAAATGATGAACATAAAGCTTTAATGAAAACTGTGAAAAAACAGCTGGATGAATATAAAGAATCGGGAAAAACAGGGCTATTTGATACAAAAGAATGGTTTGCTTTGCAAACCTGGAACGGTGGGGATAAAGTAGCAAATTTGGACCTTGTGAAAATTCTTACTTATCAAGCTTATGATGCTATGGAGTGGGTTCACTCTTTAGGATGGGTTTATACCGATAAAGTGAATGCAGGCCCAGGAGCTTTGTATCCAAGAACCCATAACTCTATTGATCCTTTAGGAACAGGCATTATTAAGGCTTATACCGATACCCTTGGAAAGATGGATAATGTTGAAATTATTTTTGATACTGAAGTTACGGAACTGCTAATGGATGGTGAAAAAGTAGTTGGTGCCAAAGGAAAAGACAAAGAAGGAAATGTCTCTACCTTCAAAGCCAATAAAGGAGTTATATTAAGCACCGGTGGTTTTGCAGGTAACTTGAAAATGATTCAAGAATACAATACATCAGGCAAATGGCCAGATCTTTCCAAAACCAAATCTACCAACTTACCTGCTATCAAAGGTGACGGAATTAAAATGGCTAAAGAAGCAGGAGCTGCCCTGATAGACATGGATCAAATTCAATTATTATATGCTTGCGATCCTAAAACAGGATTGGCTACCCACGGCTTATTGGATTTAAACGGTATGGGTAGTGTAATTTATGTAAATAAAGAAGGAAAACGTTTTGTACGTGAGGATGGGCGTAGAGATGAAATTTCTTTGGGCATTATTGCTCAAACCGATGGCGTTGCCTATGAGATTGCCAGTGCTGAGTCCGGTGCTGACCTTGAAACCACGATTGACCTTGGAGGCACAGCTGTAAAGGATTTAATTGCTGGAAATACTGTTTTCTATGGAGAAACCCTTGAAGAAGCTTGTGAAAAAGCTGGATTGCCAGTTGATGCAGTTAAGGCTACTGTAGAAGAATACAACAAGCTGGTTGAAGCACAGGTAGACAATGATGAGTTTGGAAAAGCCATTTTTGCCAACAAACTGGAGAATGGACCTTGGTTTGTAACTCCCAGAGCACCATCGGTTCACCATACTATGGGCGGTGTTGTTATTAATGAGCATTGCCAAGTATTAAATGAAAAAGGCGAAACCATTGAAGGATTACTTGCTGCTGGCGAAATTACCGGTGGAATTCATGGGGCAAACCGCCTTGGTGGAAATGCTATTGTAGATACCATTGTATTTGGTAAAATTGCAGGTGAACAGGCTACAAAATAAAAGGATAAGCTTACAAGCAAAACCTCAGTAGAGAAACAAAGCAGTATATCATAAGATCCTGAAAGGATATATTGCTGGCCTTCTCAATTTCATTGCTTCTATAATTGCTTAAATAAGCTGGTCCCAAAAACTTGGACAGAGATTCCTAAGACACGATAAAAGGATTGAGTTTTGTATTGTACAGAGCTTAATCCTTTTAATTTTCAAGCTTTGATTTAATGTGTTTTGTGATGTAAAAACTATTATGCTATAAATGATGTACCCAATACATTGATATGATTTCGTTTTTGGTTCAGCCTCTTAGAGGCCAGGAGGATATAAAGTTTAGAACTGAGTTACTTAATGTCAGTCTATTAATCCCAATAGGTGTTAATTTAGAAATACGTTTTGCCAATTCAAGGGATTCAATCAATTTTGATGAGGCATGAATTTAAAAAGACTTTTGTTAATTATATCAATTCTGGAAGTAAGGAAGCTAAAAATGTCTTTTTTCATATTCTGGAAAAGATAAGTTTGTATTAATCGGAGAAGTTAGAGATCTTAAAAAAAGAAGAATAGAGCTGTTGGTTAAGTAAATACTTAAGGAGTTACTTTAGGACAAATGAGTCCGAAAGATTTGAAAAGATACTTTAGTCCAAATTTGAGGGGAAGTGTTCAAGTTAACTAGCCCTAAAATGAGCGATTTCAAAAGGGGTAAAATTTTCTATTTTGCATACTTTAGGCAAATGAAAAAGCTGGCAATACATTGATATTGCTAGCTTTCTTGTTGGTGCGAGTGGCGATATAGGACTTTTTAGATAAACCGCATAACAACAATGTTTTTAGGCATCAAATAGACACTACTTACCCTTAAGAACTCAATAAAACAAATACATTCGCCGTGCTTTTAAGAGAAGCATGGTCTTTTTTTGTGCCATTTTTTAGAAAGAGGGCTTTCCCTGTGGCAGTATTCAGAGTGGAAAAACACAAAACTATACCGTTATGGGCAACCACCATTTACGAAACAAGCGTTTGAAAAAAATATTGTCAAAGTGTCTTGCTCCGCAATTTCCTTACTTTCAGCAATGTAATTGATACTGGAGAGCTTCTCAAAACAGTAACCGTTCTCTCGTTTAGTAATGATCCCCCAGTAAAACTGGGGGCTTTTCATATGCGGGTATAACCCTAGAATACTAGCCACGCCTCACGTGACGTTGGTACGACCTGACATTTGCATGAAACGGTTACTTGCTACCCGTAAACGGGCTACTTGCTTCCCATCATGGTCAGCTGTTCTCCTGCTTTATCCTCTTCTAATTGATTTTTGATATATTCTTCTGTTTTCTTTGCATTCTTACCTGCTGTATCTACATAGTAACCGCGGCACCAAAACTCTCGGTTTCTATATTTGAATTTTAGCTCTGGAAACTTTTCATATCATTCGGCATTCGAATGTCCTCCTTTTGCTTTTCCTAGTGCAGTTGTCAGGCCGCACCTTTATTTTAAAGCAAAAGGAGTTTTTTTGTCCGCATCATCGGCAAAAGCCTTCCACGGAACCACTGGCCTAGCCAGTGGTTTTCGATATGTAAAAATATGTCAAAACAATTTGACATACTAATATTTATTTGTTATGCTTTGCATGTCCAAAACATTTGACATAGGAGGTCGTTATGATATTAAAATTTAGTATGAACATTTCTTTTTTTCTATGGTTATTTTTCATTCTGTCTATGATATCAGTTTTTTTTACAATATACTCAATTGTCAAGGCTGGAGATGAGAGAAAGCAATACTTATTGATGAAATCAAGTTATTATACTGTTATTGCATTAGTTTTTATTTTGGTTATACTCGCTGTGTTTAAGTTTACTCTTTCTTCGGGCTTTGATTCTAACATGGAATTACATCCATTGATTATGTTAGGGTGTCTGTCTATTATCTTTTCAATTTCCTTGTTAATCTCCAAAAGGAAATATGGAGGTTGAAATGAAAAATAAAATTTCAGAATATCGGTATGATAAAAAACTGTCTCAAGCTGAGTTAGCAATAGCATGTAATGTTTCGAGGCAAACGATTAATGCAATTGAAAACAATAAATATGACCCTACATTAACTTTAGCTTTCAAATTATCAGTAGTGCTAAATACAACAGTTGATGAATTGTTTACTTATGAAGACATTAAAGAGGATAGATAATATGAAAAAAACATATCTTATTATCTTTTGCTGAATTGTCAAGTCAAGTGCACCATCTGTAGAAAGACTTGAATAGGTGATT
>CAZEIB010000113.1:0-7410 GCA_964511785.1 uncultured Oscillospiraceae bacterium | reverse complement strand
TTAGAAGGCGTGCAATATACATGGCTGTTGCCTCCCCTTCAATATCCGGATTCGTGGCTAAAATCACTTCTTCAATATTTTCTGCATCCACCCTTAACAGAAGTTCCTTAATCCGTATATCTTCAGGGCCAACGCCATCCATTGGCGAAAGAGTTCCATGAAGCACATGATATCTTCCATGAAAATCTCTCATTCTCTCTATTGCCGCCACATCTCTAGGGTCTCTAACAACACATATTTGTCCATTGTTTCTTTGCTCGTCTTTACAGATTAAGCACAAATCTTCTGTGGTATAGTCTCCACAAACATTGCAGTAATGAATAAGTTTTTTTCCTTGCCAGATGGCATTTGCCAGTTGATGAACTTCCTCTTCTGGCAAACTAACAATATAATAAGCCAAACGTTGAGCCGTCTTTTGTCCAATACCGGGCAACCTTGCCAAATAACTTACCATTTTTGATATTGGTTCTAATTGTGCCATAATTAAAACATACCACCCATACCCGGGTTTAGTTTACCCATGGTTTCCTCTCGGGTTTCCTCTCCTAAGGTTAATGCTTCGTTTACAGCTGCCATGACTAAATCTTGCAGCATTTCAGTGTCCTCTGGGTCAACTACTTCCGGATTAATGACCAAGGACGTAATTTGCCTGGTTCCACTTACTTTTACTGTAACCATGCCACCTCCAGAGGAGGCCTCGTATTCCTTTAAATCAAGTTCATCTTGAACTTGTTCCATTTGTTGTTGTAATTTTTGTGCTTGTTTCATTAATTGCTGCATATTAGCACCGCCACCAAATCCACCAAAGTTTTTTCTTGCCATAATATTTTATTCCTCTCGTGATTATAATCTGTAATAGTATACTAAATAAGTAAGAAAAAGCCAAATCTTTCACTTTTATGAAAGTGTAGAAACAATTGTTGTGCTTCCTGTTACTGTAGTAAGCTCAATTCTTTCCCCTGTAGCCTCTTCCCTTACCCCTTCAGTACGAATGTTCCCTTTAAGTCCTCTTTGACTTATTGAAACCGCCTCAATTGGAGCGTATAATGCCACTTCACTGGAAACAGTGTTTACATTGTAGCTTTTAAAAGGATTTGTGTGATGCATCAAATATTTCCCACTTACACTTGTGCAGGTAACCCTTTGACAAGACAGCCCATGAAAGGTCATCCCACCACTTACAGAGCGAATTGAAAGTTCTTTACAGATAATATCTTCTGCAACTACATCACCACTTACTGTTCTAACTTTAATGTTTTCACAGGAAAGTTGATTCGCCTTTGTTTTTCCACTGATGGTTTTAATTTTCATTTCTTCACAAGCCATTCCGTCTACCATCAATTTTCCGGAAACCGTCTCCACTTCTATTTCTTTTCCGACAATTTCCTTCATGTTAATATTTCCTGTAATGGTTCTTGCCTCTATATCAATTTTCCATCCTATCGGAAGCCTTACCACTACTTCAAGCCATCTGCTGGAAACAATACTTGCAGAAAGACCATACTGAGGTTGTTCTACAAACACTTCATCATCATCATAGTAAATCCGAAGTTCTTTTACCGTTTCTTCATCTCCTGTAGCCACTATTTGCAATTTCTCTACAGATTCTGTAGCCATTGTAAGTTGACCCCAACCTAATTTAATATTCATTTTTTTTACATCATCTTTTTCATAACGCACTACCTTATCCAAAAAGCATCCTCCTTTATGGCAAAAAGACGAGCTTCCACTCGTCTTTTTTACAGTTTATTTTTTCCCTCTTCTCAAGTAAGCAGGTACTCCCAAATCATCTTTTTCAGAGCTATCTTCTGCCTGTTGAGCTGGTGGCTGCTGTACTGGTGGATATCCGGCAGGATTATATGGGGTTTGCTGTTGAGGGGGTTGATATGGCGCAGGCTGATAATTATAAGGCTGTGGTTGATAACCTTGTCCATAATTAGGTTGCCCATAAGTTTGCCCTTGAGGGATAGCACCTTGAATAGGGGCTGAGGAAGGTCTACCAGTGTTTACAAATCCGGGTATTTCCGGCTCAAACACATTTCCTTGTTCTAATAATCCCTCTTCCCTTTTTTCTTCTTCGGCCAAGTAAGAAGGTACATAGCTTGGACGTGTTTCTCCACTTGGTCCTCTTAGTCTTTCTCTTTCTCTTTCAAAAGGCTTTTTGGCTGCCTCTCTTGGCGGGAATGGGGTTTTCTCAAAGCCAGTAGCAATAACGGTAATACGTACTTCTTCACCCAGTTCTTCATCAATACCAGCACCAAAAATGATATTTGCTTCACTGTCTGCAGATTGCATTACTAGGTTAGCTGCTTCATTGATTTCTAAAATACTGATATCCGAACCACCGGTAATATTAATAAGCACAGCACGTGCCCCATCGATATTCGTTTCCAGTAATGGGCTTTGTACTGCATTTTTTGCAGCTTCAACCAAACGATTTTCACCGGTGCCCACCCCAATACCCATGTGAGCCATTCCCCCGGATTCCATCACCGTTTTTACGTCGGCAAAGTCTAAGTTAATTAATGCAGGTACCGCTATTAAATCACTGATGCCTTGAATACCTTGACGTAAAACATCATCGGCAATTCTAAAAGCTTCTAGCATGGTAGTTCCTTTGCTAACCACTTGCAGAAGTCGGTCATTAGGAATAACAACAAGAGTATCAACCCCTTGTTTTAAATCATTAATGCCGGCTTCAGCATTTTTCATACGCTGCTTTCCTTCAAATTGAAAGGGCTTGGTTACTACACCAATAGTTAAAGCTCCCATATCTGTAGCAATTTCAGCAACAATAGGGGCTGCACCGGTTCCGGTTCCTCCGCCCATTCCCGCTGTAATAAATACAAGGTCTGCTCCTTCTATGGCTCTTGCAATTTCTTCCCGACTTTCTTCAGCAGCCCTTCTGCCAATATCGGGGATAGCGCCTGCCCCTAACCCTTTTGTAAGTTTTTCTCCAATTTGGATTTTAGTTGTAGCGTTAGACATTGATAGAGCCTGTCTATCTGTATTAACAGAAATAAAATCGACACCTTTTAACCCGGCCTCAATCATTCTGTTGACAGCGTTATTTCCTCCGCCACCACAACCTACTACTTTTATTGACGCAAAATTTGTCTGTTCTTCAACTTGAAATTCAAGCACTGTACATCCTCCTTACTACCATTAAGTCCCATGAAGCCATATAATTATCCATTTAACAAAGCTTTAAAAAAACTCTTTACTCCGCCTAAGGGACCGGAAGCCACCGTTTTTTGATTTTCCATTGTATCAATCACTAAGTCGATAAGTCCCAAGGCACTGGCATAGATAGGGCTGTTTAATTTTACCGTTCTTTTAGGCGTTTCGCGAACGGGTTTATCTAATTTTCCCGCCAAGTAGTCTCTACCACCACGGTTTAAGCTAAGACCTCCGCCAGTTAGGTAAATATTGCTCCAGTTTCCCAGTTTAATACCGCTTTCATCAATGGCCTTTTTGATTTCCTCGCCAATTTCATCAACTCGCGGTTCTAAAATTCGTTCTACTTCTTCATGAGTGAAGGTTGCCGGTTTCCCATCTTCTCCCGACATAATATCATAACTTTGCTGTAAAGTTGCCATGGCATATACGTAACTGCGTTTTATTTGTTCTGCTGCCTGCAAAGGAATTTGTAAGCCTTCAGACACATCTGCTGCAATATGACCTCCCCCAATGGGAAGAGCGTGATGGAAGATAACAGCATCCCCTTCTACAGCCATTATGTCAGTGTTTAAATAACCAATGTCAACTAAAACGGAAGTTCTGTCTCGGTCTTCTTCCGGTAGATATAACATGCTTTCTCCAGTAATTGTTGAAAAAAAGCCACTAATGCTAATGCCCATTTCTCTTAATCTACCTGAAATTTCATCTAAGAAAAATTGGTCTGCTACAACGAAAGAAACCAAGGCTTTTAGCTCTCTGCCTTTCATATCCATAGGCTCTAAGGTTTTTTTTCCATCATCAACCATAAACCAAGCAGGGCTTCTATGAATTACAACCCCATGTAATCTTTCTAATTCTTGTTGGGCATTTGCAAAAACAGTTTCTATATGTTTCATGCCTACTCTAGGGTCCGCCCCTTGAAGTTCTACCTTGGCAGGGATGGCATATACTCTTGAAAAAGCACCGGGGACCCCTACATTCATTTCTCTAATTTTGAAACGCGATTGAATTTCCGCCTCTTGAATGGATGTTTGAATTGCCTCATTTAGCAGTTGGGGTGCATTCCACTGATCTCCTGAGAACCCATCATAAGGTGCAATACCAGCACCACTAATATCACATCTTTGATTCCCATTGTTTTCAGCAACCAAAGTGACAATTTTACTTGTGCCAAAATCTATGGCAGCTACAGTGGTTCTCATATGCTTATCTTACCTCCCAATTTTTAACAAGTCCATTATCAAAATAATTATACTGTTCATATAACGGTACTTTATCTCATCAAAATCCGTATAAGTCTATATCAATACATATTTTACCTTGTTTTGCTACAAATCGCAAGTAGTATAGTGATTTATATACAATTTCAGGGGTTTTCCCAATTTGTATAGGTTGGATATATCGGAGATGACACATCAATGTTTCCTAAAGGAGCATCGTATTGAGTTAAATATTCAACTACCGCCTTAGCAGCAGCAATTTTACCCCTCATTTGTGTTTGGTCTCCCAACCTAATCACGTAACCTTCTAAAGAAGTTAATAAGATATTATCTACACTGGCTATGTTACATTCACTAATTCCCAATTTATAGGATTGATACTCAATTTCCTGCATCACTTTTTTGAAGGCTTCAATTTGTTGTACATCACTGCCAGTAATTGTAGTTCCCATTCGACAGTTTTTTAAATTCAATCCTTTTACTGTTATGTAAGTATCTTCATTTAATGCCTCTTCCGTTTGTTCAAGAACCATTCCTTCCATATCCGTAATATAAGTTACACCCATAAAATTCATTTTAGCAACAGGACTTCGTTCAAACACATGAATATACACTTGATCGGGGTAAACCCGATATAAGTCTTTATAAATTAAGTATCTGTTGTTGTTAATTTTTTCTTTGACCTTTTCTTTTTGAATAAAGAGAATATTTTTTCCATAATGAGTATCTGCTATTTCCATTATTTTACTATTTTCCACATGATAATTTCCTATAACTTCAATATTTTTTATCCGAAAAAATAACAAAACAAATAAAACAACAGCAATTATAACCATTAACAACAAAAGAAAAAAGATTTTCCCTATCTTCTTTGGTTTATCATTTCTTTGATTATAAGGATTATAGTATTCATTTTCATAATTGCTTTCTTTCTCTGTATGGCGATTCATAATGAGTCCTTTACAATTTCTTTAAATACCCTTCCCCGCTGTTCATAGTCTTCAAACATACCAAAGCTGGCACAAGCCGGAGAAAGCAGTATATTATATCCTGTTTCTGCCATTGTTTTTGCTGTATCAACGGCTTCTTTCAAGGTATTGGCTTTTTTCATGTTACCGTAACCTGCTTCCAGTAACACTTTTTCTATTTTTACAGCGGTTTCCCCTATTAATACGGCACCTACTATGTTTTCATTGTTGGCTATTTCTTTTGCAAGAGGTAAAAAATTAATTTGTTTGTCATATCCTCCCAAAATAATAATGGTTTTATTTTTCATAGCTTTTATAGCTTTTATCGTAGCGTCTACATTTGTACCCTTGCTATCGTTAATATAGGTTATTCCATCTTTCTCCATAAAGCGTTCAATACGATGTTCCACCCCGGGGAAAGTTCTTAAAGTATGCCGTATTACGGGGCCTGGAACTGCCATGTTCATGCCTATTGCTGTAGCAGCTAAAGCATTCTCCAAATTATGTTCCCCTATAATAAAAACATCATCTACATTACAGATTAAGGTTTCCTCACCATCGGTGCTATAATATATTTTCTCATTTTTTACATACGCCCCTTGAGATAAGACTTCTTTAGAGGAAAACCACACTACTTTTATTCCCTTTAGCTTTTTCCCGATTTTTTGAAGAATTTCATCTTCCCAATTTAACACAAGAATATCTTCATTTTTTTGGTTTTCATAAATTCTTTGCTTTAGGGAAATATAGTTTTCCATATTGCAATGTCTGTCTAAATGGTCAGGAGTAATATTTAAAATTGCACTTACTTTAGGCCGAAAATCTTTAATCCCTTCCAATTGAAAGCTAGAAACCTCTGCTACAATCACATCTTCACTTTTACTTGTTAAAGCTTCTGCTGAATATGGATGTCCAATATTTCCAACGATATGGGTCACTTTGCCTGCGTTTTTAAACATTTCTCCAACTAAAGAAGCTGTTGTAGTTTTTCCATTAGTACCAGTTAGGGCTACCAATTTTCCTTTTGTATATTTGTATCCCAGCTCCAACTCGCCAATAACCGGTATGCCTAATTCCTCCGCTTTTGTTACAACGGCTGCATTTATCGGAACTCCGGGGCTAATTACTACCATATCTATCAAGGGAAGGAGTTCTTCAGGAGGAACCCCCAGATGCCATTGGACAGGATAGTCTTCTAACGCCTGTAATTTTTTTCCAAAACTCTCCTTGCCTTTTGTGTCTGCCAAAAAAGGAATAGCCCCTAGTTTACACAATAAAATAGTAGCAGCAATCCCACTTCTAGCCATTCCTACAACTAAAATTTTTTTGTTTTTAATTTCCATATTAACTACTCTTGCTCCTTCTTATTAGTGAAGCGACAACATTCCCAGTAGAGCAACTACCGTTATTACAAGGGTTGTTACCATATATAGCATAACAATTTTCTCTTCACTATAACCACTTAATTCATAATGATGATGTAAGGGAGACATTTTAAAAATTCTTTTTCCATGGGTAGCTTTAAAATATATTCGCTGAATAATGACAGAGAGAGAGGAAATAATTAAGGGAAAACAAAAAAACAACATCAAAAACGGCTGTTTTAGTAAAAGTGCTATTCCCCCCATAGCCCCTCCTATAAACATTGATCCCGTATCTCCCATAAAAACTAAGGCAGGATAATAATTTACCCTTAAAAAACCTAAACAAGCACCAGCTAACCCAAAGGCAAATGTTGCTATAACAGCAATGTTACCTCCTTGAATAGCTGATTTTTCTTTCAAAACTAGAGAAAACAATACCGCCACTAAACCAAAACCAATGTTCCCAACTGCTGAAACGCTACTTAAAAGTCCATCTACTCCGTCTTGTAAATTAGCACTGTTAGTAATAAAAATAATTGTTATTGTCATAATTGGTATATAAAACCATCCAAGGTTCCACTGTTTAGTTGTAAAGGGAAGATAAATGCTACTTCCAATATCCGGATGAAAAAAACAATAGAAAGTAAAAAGAATTGCTATGGTACACTGTCCTGCAAT
>CAZEIB010000112.1:6406-7429 GCA_964511785.1 uncultured Oscillospiraceae bacterium | reverse complement strand
TTTTGAAAGTGAAGAAGAAACCATTGAGCCAAACCAAGAGGAAAAACCTTTTAGCCTATTTGATCTTTTTGTGGAAACTGCCAGTGCAGAGGAAAGGAGAGAGGGAGAGGAAGAAGCAGAAAAAACAGAAGAAAATAAAATTCCAGGTTTTGACGGCACCTTAGAAAATCTAAATGGATTGAGTGATGATTCAATAAATTTGGTTTATGAATCTTTTTTAAAGGACCCTATTCAAACAATGGAAGTAAAAATTTATATAGAAGGAAAACAGGAGGAAATTGAAAAGCTTAAAAAAGATGACCCTAATTATGAAGAAAAAGCAATGAAAATAAAGCTTGCAGCTTGCCAAGGCATAATATCTTATAATACACATTACAATAATCATTTTGATGAAAAATCGAAAGTAGTTGTTAAAGAAGATAACGAAACAGGGGAAGTTACTTATAATTGGGAAAAATATGAAAGTATTATAAGTGGAAAAGATCCTGATTATCAATCAGAAGAGGAAATTGGCAATGTAATAAGAAGTGCTTTTTTATCTATAGATAGAAGAGATGTCAAGGCACTGAAAACATTTTTACTAATGGGAATAGAGGAGAATGAATATAAAGTTATTGAAGCTAATTATACAAATGAGTTTCCTCTTTATGAATTAAATAAAGCTCTTCGAGAAGAACCCATGATGCGTATAATGCTTTCAACTTATATGATTAACCCCAATATGCAAATATTTATAGGAAGATACCTTGATGAAATGCAAAGGGCAATTGATTCAAATATAGACGAATTAGTGGGAATAGGTACGAAAGCTCAAGAAAAGTTAAAGGAAGAGATGCTTTTTGGGAAAATCCTCAAGGAGTTTATGATATTCTTTTCTGAAGAGTTTAGCAGTAGAAAAGCAGGCCTTCCACAAAGCCAGGGAATTTACAGCTCCGGATATGACCCTGATGAATTGGTTAATATTAATTATGAGGGAGATAGCACTGCTTATAGTTTTCAAAGGCGGGGTAAATCGTTTTCTGG
>CAZEIB010000112.1:0-6396 GCA_964511785.1 uncultured Oscillospiraceae bacterium | reverse complement strand
CGATGGGCAAGTGAAGACATTTTTATTATCGCAAAAGGAAAGCGAGGCTGTAAATTTAGCAAGAAATGTGCTAAACTTTGGAAAAGAAGGAGCCATTGAAAAACTCTTAGGGCCTGTAGGTGGTGTAGCAGTATTTGTATTTGGAGCACTTATGGATATGAGTGAAGTAAATGAAAAAAACAAAAAAGTGGATACTGCTATAGACCTAAATGATATTGGCAATCGCGCTAAAGCTTTTGGTATTGAAGGACAAGTGGATATAGTTAACGGCGAGGTGTCCATATCTCATGCTAATATTAATACTATATATTTGGCTGCAAACTTGTATGGCTACAATCAAAAACAGGGAACCAGTAAAACATTAACGGAAATTTGGAATTCAAAAGAAGAAACAGAAAAATTCGTGAAGGGAATACACGAAATTGGAAATAGATATTTTGAAGAAATTAGAAAAATCCTTGAAGATGGGGAATTAACCATAAAACAGGTTCTTAGTGAAAAGGATATAGCACTAATAGTAGGGAAGAAGGAAGAAAAAAAGGAGGAAGAATAGGATGTTCAAGAAGAAAAAAATTAACTATATCATAATGGCAGTGGTTTTTCTTTCCCTTTTAGCAGGGAGCATTACAGCAGTGGTATTGGCTGTAGAAAAAAGAGAGATGGAAAAGGTACAAGAAGAACAGAAGTACTTGGAAGAATGTTATTATAAACAAAATATTGCTTTTGGATTAACGAAAGCAAACTTTTATGTGCCTTATCATGTGCCTTATGAAGGAACTGAAAGTTCTCTATTTTATGATTTAGAAATGTACCGTATGGAAACGGGAGAGGAACTTACTTTAGAAGAAGTATGGGATTATTTTTCACGTACTTATGATGAAGGGCTTGCTCCTCGAATTTACCCAAATCATGAAAAAATTGCAAGGTATGTAGAGTTTATGTACAATTTCAAAACCACTTTTCATGAAAAATGGAGAAGGACGAAATATTATGTTTTTAATGATAAAGTTTCGAAAATAGAAAAGGAACTTTATAATGGAGAATATGCAGAATACATAAGAAACATCCGCGGGAAAAGGATTGAGCTGCCCTTTGAATTGGTTACGGAAATTGTAAAGAAAGCATATAACCCGGATTATGAAATTAAATTACCATTGGAAAACGAACAATACTACCAACATCAATTGCCGGAATACCTGGTACAAATTTATGAACCTATAAGATAAAATAAAATAGAAAAAGTAAAAGGTTAGGGGAAGGAAGCCCTTAACCTTTTTGCTTTATGCAATAGAGGAAAATATAGACAAGTTTCTAATCAATAGGCTACCGGGAGGGTGACGACTTTATTGACATCCTTCAAATAAATGAAATTTTATTTATTTGAGAAGGCAGATTGATTTTGTAGTACTGCTACCCTTATGCTTTTATATCCTCAGGTTTTTAGGCATAAGTTTTTTATGGGGCTGGCTAAAAGAAGGCAAAATATGGCTGGCCGGATAAATCCTACACTAGGATATATGTTGTTAGACCTTCGGAGTTTGACTTAAAGGGAAGGTGTTTTGCAGCTTTAAATTACCCCTCATTTTTGAGTTAAGTTTCTTTAAAGGTTTGAAGGTGAAGAGCAATAAAAAAGGATTTTAAAATACAGAATTAAGGTTTTATGGTAAAATGGTTTTAATCATTATGAGAATAACAAAGGAGAATAAAATGAATAAAAAAATCTGTTCTTTTATGGGGTTATCCATCCTTCTTTCCCTTTTGTTTTCCCTTACGGCTTATCAAGAAGGAAGGCTTTGGCCAGAAGATGCTCACTTAAATGAAGAAAGCATGGAAGAATATGAAGAAAAATACAAAGAATTTCTTCCACCTATGGATACTTCTTACTTAGAAGATATGGCTACAGGAAAGGTATCTAACATATTTGCCTACCAAGGGAGGTGGCCTTTTTTTACGAAAAGGGTAAGCAAGGGTTAATCGATAGAGAGGGCAAGGTACTTGATCCTCCTATTTTAGAGAGGGCATCGGCTTTTAGCAAAGAAGAGGGAAAGGCCTTTGTGTATATTAATGAAGAGCGTTGGACCCTTACTAAAACGGGAGAATTAACCTATACACCTGTAGAGGAAGAGCGTTGGGCCCTTATAAAAACCGGTGAACTGACCTATACAACTAAAGAGAAAAAGAGTAAAGTTAATTATTTGTTTCGAAGGGATGAGGAAGCAGAAAGAGAATGGAAAGAAACTCTTTTTGGCCCATACTGGCCTTACCTTGATGAAAAGTATCAATTAATGCTACCTGTTGATGGATTTTATCCTCTATTTAATGGCGAGTTGTGGGGCTTTGTTAACCTGGAAGGGGAATTGGTGATTCCCTTTCAATTTTACTTTTTTGAAGGACGTTATAGTCCCTTTTCTAAAGGATTAATATTGCTGGACGACCGCCAAAGTTTTGCCAACGCCAAGGGAGAAGTGGTTTTAAAAGGAGAATGGGAAGCAAGGGATTTTGGCCACTTTGGTTGGGCCCCTGTGGCCCATGATGGCTGGGTTCTTTTTGGGGAATGGGGCTTTATGGATCAAAGGGGAGAGCTGGTTTTTAAACTAAACGGCCATGTTTTTTATGATGCTTTTCCTTTTACCCAAGAGGGCTTAGCCTGTGTATCCCTCTTTCCAGGCACCGAGAAAGATCGTATGGGATACATTAATGGAGAAGGAGAGTTGGCTTTTTCAACCAGATGGGTTGATGTTGATGATTTTTGGGAGGGCACTGCCGATGTAGAAGATATTGACGGCACACACTATGCCATTAACACCCAAGGGGAAGTGCTTAGCATACTGTGGTATAAAAAATAAAGAAAAATGAAAAACACAGAAAACCCTTTATAAAGTGAAAAAAATAAGCCTCTTCCCTGATAGAGAAAATTGGGGAAGAGGTTTGTTTGAATAAGTAGTATGGGTGGTTGAGTTTGTTTTATGGTAAAATGGCCTTAACAATAAGTGGATAAAAACTTTAGGATGATTGAGGAGGAAGGCCTATGAAAAAAACAAGAAAAATAAAACAAAGTATTCTATGGGTAATACTTTTAGTGCTGTTATGCCCTTTACTGGTATTTGCCGGTGGGGAAAATATTGACCTTACAGATGATAAGGCCCTATTGGAAAGAATGAAGAAAGGGGAACGGGTGGTATTTGCCTATTAAAACGATGTAGCCGTTTTTTATGAAAAAGGGAAGTACGGATTAGTCAATAAAGAGGGAAAGGAAGTTTTCCCTCCAAGGATAGAAAAGATTTTTTTGCTGGAGAATATTTTTCTGTTGAAACCAAGGAATGGAGAATTATAGAGGGAAAGTTTAAAGAGGTAAAAGTATAGGGTTATCTTAACAACAAGGGTGAATGGAAAGTAAAATCTGACAAAAATAGTTTCTCTCCTATCTTATCGAGTAATGGAAAACTGATACGTTCTTCTTTCAAGGCTACATCTGAAGAAGAGGTAAGGGAAGATATGATTTATGATATTGAGAATAATTTTGAATCTTTTTTATTGGATCCTGACAATACTATAGGAGAGCTGTTGAAATATTATATGGATGGGGTTGCCTGAAGTACTGACTATAAAAAAAGGGGCATAGGTGCTGGTCCTATTGCTATTGATTTTACCAGTCTTACAGGAGAGAATAAAGGTAAAAATCTTTTTGATACTTCCTCTTGGAGTGATGCAAAAAACTTAAGAGAAGGGTTGATTGCTGTAAAAGATAAAAAAACCGAACTTTGGGGTTATATCAATATAAAAGGAGAGGAAATTATTCCTCCAAAGTATACTTCTGCTTGGTCCTTTTGGGAAGGATTTGCTATGGTTTCACAAATCAACAATGAAGGAAAAGAGGAATTCTTTTTTATTAATAAGCAGGGGAAGAACCTCTTTGAAGATACATGGGAAGACCTTCGAGGCTTTTCAAAGGATGGGTTAGCAGCCTGTAGAGGTTGATGGGAAATGGGGATATATGAATAGAAGAGGAGAAATAGTTATTCAGCCCACTTGGATAGCTGCAAATAACTTTCATGATGGCTTGGCAACAGTGAAAAAAGAAAATGGTCTTTATGGCTATATTACCCCTACTGGGGAAGAAGCTTTTGAAGGAAATTTCATATGGACAACGAAGTTTAGTCTTGGAACGGCATTGGTGAAAAAAGAGAATGGACTTTGTAGTTATATTACCCTTACAGGGGAAAAGGCTTTTGAAGGGGAGTTTGTAGATGGCGGGAACCTTTCGGAAAAATGGGGAATGGTACAAAAAGAAAAAGGAGGCCCCTATATTTGTATCAATAAAAAAGGAGAACAGGTGTTAAAAATGGAATTTGACAGAAATTATATTTGTAATGTGAAGGAGGGAATGTTTTATGCTTATTCAAAAGGAGTTTCTGGTTATGTAAATACCCAAGGGGAGTGGTTATATTTAAAGCCTCGCTTTTATTAAAGCAAAATAAAATGATTTTAAAAGCCTTATTAGGCCTGTTTTTTGTGGCGTGATGTAAAAGGAGATTTACTAATTACTAAAAAAAGAGAATAGCCTTTGTTGCTTGTAAGAGGTAAGGAAGTTTTACAATAAGGGCTTTATAAGGGATGCTGTAAGAGGATTGTTTGATAAAAGAAGAATGAAACATTAACAAAGGCGAAGTAAAACCTTAAAGAGGGATGAAGTGAGGAGGATTTTTTTGACAGGACAAAATAGAATAGACATAACCATTGGGGCAAGGGTAAAGGTGGTATTAAAACCCCACCAAAAAACAGGGGAGTTAACCCAAGGGGTAGTAGCAAAAATTCTTACCAACAGCTCTTTTCACCCCCATGGAATTAAAGTAATGCTGGAAGATGGCCAAGTAGGGCGGGTAAAGGAAATAGTGGAGGAATAGAAGCTTGTAGGAAAAACTTGCGGCTGGTGGATGAAAAAAAGATTGCCTTTTTCGAAGGGGAACCGAGTAAGCTGACTCACCCTCATATACTGCCTTTTCTTTTAAAAAAGTGGAGGAATGGTTAAAAGGCCTTGATAAAAAAGTTTCTGAATAAAATTTTTATGAAAACAAAGAAGAGCTGCCATAAAAGAAAGACATAGCAGTTCTTTTTTATAGAGAAATACGTATTTTTTATGAATAAAGGGTAAATCCCTTGTTAAACCGCAACTTTTTTGAAAAAATAGGAAGGAATGGTTTATTTTATAACGAATAAATACTATAAGGAAAAGCCAATTAGAGAAAAACAGCATAACCTATTGGCTTTTGCTAATACAAAAAGGGGAGGGATTGTTATGAAAACATTATTTTCCCCACCCTGTTTGTGGTGGGGCGTAGGGGCTATACAGTAAGTTAAAAGGGCCTTTATGTTACATTAAATCTCTTTTCATCCTAAGCTGCTTCATAGGTGTATCTATAAGCGGTTTTAGGATAAGGAGACCTTATAAGAAGGAAAATATTTTTTAAAAAGGGAAATCAAAAAACAGGACAGAGCTTAAAAGGCTTTTGATTTTTCGGAACCCATTGAAAAAGGAGTGATGCTTATGAGAAACAAAAAAACAGCCGGAATCATTACATTAATAACAGGGTTAGTATTATTGCTTACGGGGATTTACTGTGTATTTAATCCCTTAATTATGCTAGAAAACTTAACCGTGGCCTTTGGCATTGCCGCCATTGTATCGGGAGCAGGGCAAATTATTCTTTATATACAAATGGAAAAACGTACCGGCATGGGGTCTATATTGGCTTTAATTTCCGGTATTTTAGGGGTAGTGGCAGGAATTTTAATGATAATCAATATGCCTGCTGGGGTAATGACCATTGCTATACTCTTTCCTATTTGGTTTATTGCCCAATGTGTCAGCGCCTTGTTTAACTTAAACTTAACCAAAGCCCTTTTTGGCAAAGCAGTATTTTGGCTGTCCTTGGTGGTTAACCTTTTAGGTTTGTTTTTTGGTATTACCCTTTTGGCCGATCCCCTTGGGGCTTATGTTAGTGCAGGGGCAGTAGGAGTAATGTACTTAATTACCATTGGCCTTGGCAATACGGTAGCCGGTATTCATGGGTTAAGTGAAGAAAAGTAAGTAAAAACAAGGGATAAAAGAAACACTAAACAAAAGCACCTGTTAGAGAGAAAAATCTCTTAAGCAGGTGCTTTTTTTCATTAAGTGTTTTTTTGTAAGAGAAAAGAGAATAAAAAAGGGAAAACCCCTATAAAGATGAAGGCTTTTGCGTAGGTAAAGAAAAAAATAGAAAAAATCATAGAAGAAAAAGAATAATCAAAAGCCCCTTGTCTAATGATTTAAACAAGGGGCTTTATAATAAAAATAATATATGGTTTGTATAAACCTCAGACCATCAAAGAACCTCTACTTAAAAGCGTGGGATGAAT
>CAZEIB010000111.1:5402-7493 GCA_964511785.1 uncultured Oscillospiraceae bacterium | reverse complement strand
TCTTCAAATATAGCTACAATTTCTTCTGCCATATTGTCAAGTTCTCCTTGTACATCGGCCCCTTCCAAGAAAATCATGGCTAATCCGTTTTCCAACACATCAGTGATATCTGCATAGCCATTTACTTGTACAGCAGTTTTCATATCTTCTAAGCGACTATAAAGGTTCTCCATTGCAGGATTAATTTCTAACCATGCTTTCCCTTCAGGAGAGTTTAAAGCATCGGCATTGTTTGCCAAAAAGCCTGTAAAGAAAGCCATATCTCTATCTACATCTTTGCTAGTTAAGTAAGCCAACAATTTGTAAGCAGCAGGTTTTAGGCTGTCATCCAGTTTTTCAGGAATACATAAAGACATACCGAACACCTCTGTAGTACCCATTACTTCTCCTCTTGGAGGCATTGCAACACCCAGTTCATAGCCTTTTTCTGCCATGTTGTCTTTGTGGTTTTGGTATTGAGAGGAAGTGTGCATGATAACCATTGCTCCTTCATTCCAAAAAGCGGAACGCATGTTGGAAGAAGCATCGGCTCCATATCCCCACATAACTAAACCTTCATCTACCCATTGTTTTACCTGATTTACAATTTCAACGGCTTTTTCACTATTAATAGTAGTTGCACCATTTTCGTCAATATCAACTACTCCTTGGTTCCAGAATAGCCATGTGAAATAGTAAGAATCCCACCCAGGCAGCCACATACCATAACGTTTAGTGGTACCATCTTCATTTTTAAGGGTAGCTTGACGCAAGAAAGCATCCATTTCTTCCCATTTGTCAGGGAACACAAGCCCTTCGTTCTTCAGTAAAGTATCATTATAGAAAACAGAAATACCTGTTAATGTCCAAGTTAAGCCATATTGACTTTCTTCAAAGCTATAAACATCTTTCATAAGCATATCCGTTAAGTCTGTACCTTCATCGGTAATAAACTCGTCTAAATTTTGTACCACACCATCTCTAGCTAGGTTTTTAATTTCAGAAGAGTGTACTGGAAATACCCCTGGTAGTACATCACTACCGGCTACATTAGCAGCTAATACTTTTTGTAAAATTTCAGCCACCCGGCCTTGATACTCCACTTCTACTTGAATATCAGGATTTTCCACCATAAATTGCTCTACCAGCTTTTGAAAATCATCCCGGTACATTTCTTCTAAAGTATGCCACAGGGTAATCGTTACAGGTTCTTCTTCTGCTAATGCGGGCAACCCTAAAGAAAACACCATAATTAACGTTAGAACAAGGGATAACAGTTTGGTTTTCATATCCAATTTTCCTCCTTATTTGCCCATTATATTATAATAACAGGCTTGCACAGTTTTGTTTTGAAAGATTTATGTTTTGTTTCAAAACCTTTTTCCCAGTATAATACAGTTTTGGTTTAAAAGCAATACCTTCTTTATGATTTTTTACAAAGTAATATAAAAACAGAATTGCTACTTTTAAATTGTTTTTCTATTTCTATTTTTATATGAAGATAAGTAATCATCCTCCTAGTAAAACTAAAGGATACATCACGGCCTTATCGGCGTTCAGCTAGTTCCTTCTATTGTAATTTTTACTATTGTAAGGTCAGATATTGGATTTATACCACTCTACTCCATCCGTTGATAAATTAAGACAAATGACATAATAAATTGTGGGACGAAAACCAACAGGCGTAATCCCATTCAATTGTTTCAAAGCCTTTTTTGTCTAATTTGGCATAAATATCCCCACCGCTATAGCTCTATAACAGGGCCTTTTTTAGCGGTGGGGATAAAGATATTTGTATCTTTTTTTGTTTGTTTTTTCTTATAATTTTTTGTTTAAAATCACATTTTCAGCAGTTTTATGGCCTAAAATGAATGATTCCGTTTTTTATGTTTTTTTACTAGCCACAAAGCAATCATAGAAACAATTGATACTATTAGCATATATACATATTGTGCTATCGCTGTATCATCTCCTGCTTTAGGGACTTCCAGCGTTCCTTGCCCCGTGCCCATGCCCCTACTCCTAACCACTACCGTTACCTCTGCTTCTATTGGGCTGGTGGGAGGTACATTGTTTTCTTTGGTTACTGCTACCTTGTTCACCACAGACTCT